>NZ_AZRN01000022.1 GCF_002895565.1 Petrotoga mexicana DSM 14811 | reverse complement strand
AGGGGCGCTAAAGCAAACAAGACCTCAAAATCTTTTTAAAAACCATAAAACAATTAAAAAAACATAGTTTGGGAGACCACCAAACAAGGGCAAGCCCCTTAAGATCCCCAAGTTCAAGGTCAAAAATCATTTAAAAACATCGTTTGCACAATGCAACTAACTTAAAAAAAGATTTTTTGCACAAATCAGCAAAACGGGTGGGCAGCAGGGCGAAGGGGCGCTAAAGCAAACAAGACTCCAAGCTCTCAAGCTTATTAAAAAGTTTCCAAAAACTATATGATAAAAGGAGTAGACATGAAGAGAGATATAAAAAAAGAAGCAGAAAAGATCATACATATGTTCCCACGCATTAATTCTGAAACGGATCCTTACAAAGTTTTAGTTGAAACGGTGCTTTCTCAAAGAACAAAAGATGAAAATACCGAAAAAGCTTTTAAATCACTTTTTTCTCGTTACAAAAATGTTTTTGAGATTTCTAAATTGAATCCTGAGGAACTATATGATCTAATCAAGCCAGCAGGTATGTATAGACAAAAATCTGAAAGAATTATCAATATTTCTAGAATTTTAATTGAAAAATATAATGGGGAAGTGCCAGATGAATTGGAAGAGTTGATTAAGCTGCCAGGAGTGGGGAGAAAAACAGCCAATATAGTTTTGTATGTATCTTTTGGTAAAGAAGCACTTGCAGTTGACACACACGTACATAGAATTTCCAATAGGCTCGGTTGGGTGGAAACAAAAACACCGGAAGAAACGGAAGTCCAATTAAAAAAAATTATACCCTCTGAATTATGGGGGCCACTGAATGGTTCAATGGTGAATTTTGGTCAAAGGATTTGTAAGCCAATTTCTCCAAAGTGCATGGAATGCTTTTTGAATGAAGTCTGCCCTTCAAAACGGGTATATAAAAACAAAAGCCGGTAAATTAATACCGGCTCTTATTTTTTAAAATCAAACTTTAAGGCATGATTATATTTCCATTATTTTTGCCCTTTTCTTTTTGGTTTTTTCCAATGCCTGCTCTTTCTAATTGATTTAAGAGCTCTGGGGAGGCTATACTGATGTTACCTGCAGCATCCTCTTGCTCAAGTAACTGTTTCATTTTTTCTTGATATTCTGCCATTCTTTTCTTCAAACTCTCTAAGTCATTATCGATCCATTGTATTATTCCCTTTGAGATTTCTTCGATTCTTTCATCGCTTAAATCCATCTTATCTTCACTTAGTTCATTTAAAGCACTTACTTCTTCTTTTACAGATTCTTTCACTTTGTCCTCATCCAACAGGTCATTTTTCTTGATTAACCTTAAAGCAACATTTGTTCTAAATTTTAAATCTTCTATAGAAACTTCTAAACTTTCTAAACGTACCATCAATGCTTGTAAAAGCTGGTCTAAAGAAACTTGCATTCGAATGCCTCCTTAAAATTTAACTTTCTTGCTTAATTATACCATAATATCTTTCAATTAAAAAACTCGGATTTCAAATCCCTTGTCATTAATTCGTAAATAGCCGTTTTGGAATCTACACCTTCATATAGCACCTGATAGATTTTAGTAGCTATAGGCATTTCAATTTCTTTTTCTTTTGCGTCATTATATACAGCTTTAGCAGTGTAAACTCCTTCCGCCACCATCACCATCTGTTCCAGAATTGTTTTCAATGGCATATCTTTTGATAGCATTTCTCCAACGTACCGATTTCTGCTATGTGAGCTAGTACATGTTACAACAAGATCTCCAATCCCCGCTAATCCCATGAACGTTTCTTTGTTTCCTCCATAATATGTTCCATACCTAATAATCTCAACCAAAGAACGGGTAATTAAAGCCGCTTTTGTGTTATCCCATTTTCCAAATCCATCTATTATACCCGCACCTATTGCATATATGTTTTTTATAGCACCGCTAATTTCTACTCCTATTAAGTCATTGTTAGTATATACCCTAAAAGTTTCATTGCTAAAAATTTCTTGTATATATTTGTTGACCTGACTGTCTCTACCTGCAACTACAACCGATGTAGGAACATCTTTTGCTACTTCTTCTGCATGGCTGGGACCACTTAGGGTACAATAATTAAATCCTGATAGGTATTCCTCAAAAATTTTACTCGGTATTTTTCGGTTGTTAATTTCCATACCTTTTGATAGATTGACAAAAACGATATCTTTATTTATAAAAGAGTTTTTCTGAATTTGGCTTAATACCTCTGATATATGTTGAACAGGGATGGCTATAATTACAATTTGGGCGTTTTTTAGACTTTCATTTATATCCCCTTCAACATTTATTTCTTTTGAAGGAATTTTTACAGTAGATAGATAGCGAGGATTACGTCCTTTTTTTATTTCTTGTAGGAGTTTTTTGTCTCTATCCCAAATTGTTACTTTTTGATGATTATCTACTAAATGCTTTGCCATAGCGGTTCCCCAACTACCTGCGCCCAAAACAGTTATATGAGACATTAATTCTCTATCTCCTTGGCAATTATATTCACCGCTTCCTTAACAGCAGGGGTTCTATAAGCTTTTGCTATATCATCTAATTTTATTAGCCAACCTTCTTTCATTTTGCTGACATTAACAAAATAACTTTGAATATACCCTTCGTCTTCAGAAAAAACCTTCACTAAATATTCTGAACCATCTAATTTAGTATATATGTCCTTTATAACTATAGTTTTATTTTTACAAGATTTTTTAAATCCAACTAAAGATTGTAATTTATCGAAATCTACTTTCTTGATTTTCTGATGAGGCAAATCGAAATCCCCTTCTAACAATCTTTTTATTGTTTTTTTGCATCTTTTTTGTGCAATTAATAAATACTTTTTTCTTCCTTCATTTTCCCATTTTTTTTCGTATCTTGTTTTGAATGGTAACTGATTAACTTCGGAAATATTTTTTACTTCAAAACATCCGTTGTTTAAAAATTTTTCTTTAACATCAGAAGCATACCAAAAAACGTCGGTTGTTAAAATTACTTTTCCATCTACTTCTTCTAATACCGACGATAAGGTGTCTATAAATTTTTCGTCAAAAAGACGGTTTTTTGCGTGCTTACTTTTTGGCCATGGGCATGGGAAGTTAACTATTACTTTATTAATCGAGTTGTCAGAAAAAAGCTCCCTAATAGCGAATTTTGCATCTTCAAGAATTATTTGTATGTTATTTAAATTATTTTGAAAAAGCTTCTTTTTAATTTTGTGACAAGAAGTTAGAGATGTTTCTATGCCAATGTAATTATAGTTATTATTCTCTTTGGCTAAACTTACTAAAAACTCTCCACCACCAAATCCAATTTCAACTATTAACTTATTGCTATTTCCAAAAATTTTATTCCATTCTAGAGGATATCTTTTTATGTCTTTTGGATTTATTTGATACATTTGTAAATAAGAATAAGAACTCAAAACTTTATTACCTCCCCAAAATGGGAGCTATAATTGTAGTGATTGCAAACATCCTCAATTACTCATTTACAGGGGAACTTTCTGGCGCCATTTCACCCAAATGTTTTTTAACCTTTAAATGTAATTTTGATTTTTTCCTTGCTGCGTAATTTTTATGTACAGCACCATGTGATTTTGCAGTGTCAATAATTTTAAAAGACTTGCTTAATAACTGCATCAATTCTTCCCTTTCGGCATTTTCTTGAATTTTCTTGTCTATTTCCTTAGAAATTTCCTTAATCCTCTTTTGATATCCACGATTTTTTTGTCTTCTTTGCTCTGATTGCCTAACCCTTTTTTCTGCTGATTTTTTATTTGGCAATTTTTAAAATACCTCCTCAACTTTTATTTTTTTATTGTTGAATTACAAACCTAATGCCGCTTTCAATTCCTTAACTTTATCCAATCTTTCCCATGGGAATTCTACATCTTTTCTTCCAAAATGTCCATAAGCAGCAGTCTTTTTGTAAATAGGTTGTAATAGATTTAAGTTACTAATTATTGCGGCAGGTCTAAAATCAAATATCTCTTTCACAACTTTATATATCTTTTCTTCATCAACTTTTGCAGTACCTTTCGTATCAATATTTATTGAAACAGGTTGTGCAACACCAATTGCGTAGGAAAGTTGAATTAAAACCTCATCCGCCGCACCACTTGCCACCAAATTTTTAGCTACATACCTTGCCATATAAGTAGCGGATCTATCTACTTTGGTAGGATCCTTTCCTGAAAAAGCTCCTCCCCCATGTGGTGCCCAACCACCATATGTATCAACGATTATCTTCCTTCCGGTGAGTCCTGTATCAGCTTGAGGCCCGCCGATTACAAATCTTCCTGTAGGATTGATAAGGATTTTTGTATTTTTTGTAAAAAGATTTTCCGGTATGACTGGAGTTATTACATGCTCTTTTATTGCTTCTTCTAACTCTTGCCTTTTTATATCAGGCGAATGTTGAGTGGAAATGAGTATAGTCTCTATGCCTAGCGGTTGATTATTTTCATCATATTCTACTGTTACTTGAGTTTTACCGTCGGGCCTTAAAAAATCCACGGTATTCGATTTTCGGACATCGGATAATCTTTTTGCAAGTCTGTGAGCTAAGAGAATGGGTAAAGGCATATAAGCATCCGTTTCGTTTGTAGCGTACCCGAACATAATGCCTTGATCTCCTGCTCCTATTTTTTCAAAAGGATCTTCTTCTTCTTTTGATTTAACTTCGAAGGATCTATCAACCCCCAATGCTATATCAGGTGATTGTTCTTCAATAGAAGTAATTACAGCGCATGTTTCACCATCAAATCCAAATTTAGCTCTGTTATAACCTATATCTAGAACAGTATTCCTGACAAGCGTCGGAACATCTATATATGCAGTAGTTCTAACCTCACCAGTTACTACAACTAGCCCTCTTGTCACTAAAGTTTCTACAGCGCATCGGGCATTTATCTTATTTTCTTCGGGTTCTTTTTCCAGTATAGCATCAAGTATTGTATCAGAAATTTGATCACAGATTTTATCAGGATGACCTTCAGTTACACTTTCACTGGTAAAGAGCATTTTTTTCACATTTTAGCCTCCTTCATTTCTTTGAGTTTTTCATTGTCTTTAGAAATTCTAAAACTTTGTGTTAGCGTCGGACGTTAAAGGGTAAACCCCTTAAGATCCCCAAGTTCAAAATCAAAGTTTTTTGCATAGATCTGCGGAAAACATCATTTGCTACGCAAATGAGAATTAGGATGTTACTTCTAAAGCATTAGGAAAAAGCTTTTTGCATAAAGCAGCAAAAAAACCTAGTTTGCACACTCCAGCAAACGCTCCCCACCCAATTAGAATTATCTTTAGAATTCCACGTGGAAAATTATACCAAAAAAATCAAATTTCTCAAGTGAATAATACTCACTAATTGTTAATTTTTAAAAATGAAATTAACATTTCTTATGGTTTTATGAACTTCAATTTATAAACTTTTTCATTACCCCATATGTCCTCTAAAACAATTTCTCCATTTAAAGTTGCAGAGGTATCATATGAAAGTGCAGAAAAGTCATTGATAACTATTGGAGATAAATAGTCGTCCGAGTACATTTTCAACCAGTATATGGAAGATGTTGAACCATATCCAAATAAAACATCAGCTTTGTATACTTCCGACTCTTTGATCTGACTGAAATCCAATTTATAAGTTAAAATACCGTTGATATACATAGAAATTTTTTTTGGAAGAATAGTAGAGTTGTCTCCTAACTTTTCACGTACTCTAATTTCTATTCGTGGATAATTACCTGTATATTCTACAATGGTTTCTCCATTTTCTGTAACTTCAAAATATTTGTTATTAGATCTAATTCTCATTAATTCCAAAGACTTCTCCCTTGGTTCATGGTACTCTAAAAACTCAAGGGGATCGTAAATGACCAACTCATCTCCGGACTGTTTTAAAATCTCAAAATGTAGGTGAGGAGCTATGGCTTCTCCTGTATCCCCTGAATAAGCTATAACCTCATTGAGGTTTATTGGAATTTCGCCTATGGGAAAAATAATTTCTATCCTTTGGTTCCCAAACTCGTTTTGAACTAATTGGGCATATTTAGATATTTTATCAGTGAAAACACTTAAATGGGCATAGCCACTAATTAAGTCAGAGTCTTCATGGTATAAAAATATTGCATTGCCGTAAAGAGGATCGTTTAACCAAATCTTATAAAGAGAACCCTCAGCTGCCGTGTAAACAGGTTCTCCCTTTCTGTTAAAAGTAGAAAAGTCTATCCCTGTATGAAAATGTGGATCCACTCCAGTATCTCTGTATTCGCCAAAAGATGCGGTTATGTATGAGTTTTTTATAGGTGGCTGAAATAGTTGAGAAATAGCAAAAATAGAAAATATTAAGATGTACAAAGATATCAAAAAAGTTTTTTTCAAATTAATTCCCTCCAAAGTGTTTTTGACTTTATTGTGTAAAAAATACTAGAAAACTACCCCTTGTTTCATGGGGCAGTTTTTAATTTTCCTCTTTTTACTCATCTTTGGATGTCTGTTCCTGGAAAAGTTTTATATATTTTGAAGGTGCCATCATTTTTATGGCATGTTTATAAACCAAGGATTGTTCACCGTTTTTTTCCAATAAAACCGTATAATCATCAAAAGATCTCACCACTCCGCTTGTTTGAAATCCCCCTTCTAAATAAATTTTTACTTCTATCTTGTTAATCCTCAGGATGTTCAAGAATCGGTCTTGCAAATTAAATTTTTCTGCCATGTTATCACCCCTCGTATCAGAAATTAAATATACTTTCTTTAGAAAATATAAAATTTGCTATAGCTCCCCTTCACCCCGCAGCCCACCCTTCTAAGGAAGGGACCTGCAGTCCCTAGCCCAGCTGTGAGGGAGGGCTTCGCCCTGTGACCCATTTAAAATCAAAATCTTACTTATAAAACTATCTATAGCGCCTTTCATCCCACTTCCCATCCATAAGGAAGGCAGAATAAAGCTTTTCCCAGCCCTCGACCCATCAAATAAATTCACTTAATATTTGATCTACTACGTCTTCTTGAGTTGTTTGACTCAAATTAATCCATTTTGCAGATCCTATCTTACGAAAGTATATTATTTGTCTTCTTGCATAGTTACGAGTGTTTACTTTTATTTGGTGAATCATTTCATTAAAATCGATTTTCCCATATAGATATTGTATCACTTCTTTATAACCTATGGTGTTTAAAGAGTTAAGAGTTGTAGAATACCCTAAAGACAAGAGATTTTGTACCTCATCTATCAGACCTTCATCTATCATTTGATGGACTCTTTTGTTTATCCTTTCATGTAATTCTTGCCTTTCCCTATCTAGTACGATTATATGATAATCAAAAGAATTGTCACTTTGCCTATTTTCCTTTACAATTTCCCCCATTTTGATACCTGTTACAACATAAATCTCTATTGCTCTAATGATCCTTTTCAAGTCGTTTGGATGTATCTTTATAGCTCTTTGTGGATCCAAATCTACCAATATCTTTCTCAAAACACCAGGATTATTTTTTTCTAATTTTCTTAAATAAGTCCTTAAACCATAGTCAGATTTTACATTCAAAAACCCTTTTCTCAGAGCATCAAGGTATAAACCTGTTCCTCCAACTAAAATTGGTTTATTTCCCCTACTTAATACTTCACCAATCTTTTTTTCTGCCATTTTTTTGTAGTCAAAAGCTGTAAAATGGATGCGTGGATCTACTGAGCCAAACAAGTGATGTGGAATCATCTTTTTGGTTTCTTCATCAGGCATAGCGGTACCAATTATAAGATTGCTATAAATTTGTCTAGAGTCCATACAAATTATTTCACCATTAATTCTTCTGGCTATCTCAACAGATATTTCTGTTTTTCCAACAGCCGTTGGACCTGCTATAACTAAAACTTTGTTCACTTTTCAATCACTCCGAAAAATACACCACTTTTTTTACTTCCGATTTTTTTATCGAAGTTGTATAAATCCCATACACTGTCGTTAGAACGTGCTTTGATTACCACTTTTTTCTTAGCAATTTTAATCATCTTTTCTAAATCTTCTCGTGTTATTTTATCGTATCGGGCAAACTTCCTCAAAGGATTTATAGAACTTGATTTGTATTGAGGATTCTCGAACATAGGATCACAATAAACGACATCGTAATTTTCTTCTTTTTGTTCGTTTAGAAAAATTTTATAATCTGAATTGATAATTTCGATCTTTTTTGAAGCTTCTCTCATCCAATTTTCTTTATAATCGTAGTTCGTTATATTCTCTACAACCACCGCATATATAGGAAAAGAAGCCTCTAAGCCTACTACTTTATCGCAAAAATACGACAGTAGTAAGGCATCACTTCCAAGGCCGAGGGTTAAATCAAGTATGATATCGTTTTTTTGTGGAGACACAGCGTTTATTAAATAATCAATTCCATTCTTTAAATAATTGTTTAATCTTATTTTGGAAACAGAAGGATGGAAAAATAATTTTCCATCCTCCCATTGAAAGTTCAGCGATAGTTTCTTATCTATTACAAAATAAAAATTCCCTTCATTCATTCGGAGCTTATTTCTGTCTAGGTACATACCACCGTATTTGTTGGCTAATTGCAACGCTTTTTCTATTTGTTTTTTGTTTGGTTTATGGGAAGTTGTAAAGATCCATTTGCTGGAATTCTTCACCATTTATTATAACTCCTTCGTCAGCTAATCGATTTTTTAAGTCCAATAGGACTTGGTTTCTCTTCAGGATTTCATCATTCAGTTCTTTTTTTCTTTTTTCGATTTCATTGTACTGTTCTTTTAAACTGTAATACAAATTTATCTGTCTATATATTTGGAAGGAGACGAATCCCAATATAAATATTAGAGCGCTTAACAATAAAAGTCGCAAAATGAAAGAAATATTCGGTTTTTTATGATCGAACAATTGTCTTTTCTTACTTTTATTTTTATCTAATTCAATAAATGGAATTACACTCACTTCCTAAATTGAATCTTATGTTTAACCTTTCAAACCGGTTCTTGCTATACCTTCTATAAAATATCTTTGTAAAAATATAAACAAAATTACTATAGGGATCATAGTAAAAGTAGATGCTGCCATTAAAAGATTGTAGATCTCTCCTGCATCGGTTCTAAAATTTTGTAATCCTACTGAAAGTGTTCTCATTTCAGGACTTTTGGTGACAATCAAAACCCATAAAAAGGCATTCCAACTACCTACAAACTTTAGCAGAGCGCCTGTTAAAATTGCAGGTCTACTAAGAGGGACCATCACGGTCCATAAAAATCGCCAACTTGAAGATCCGTCTATCTTAGCAGCATCCCATAACTCGTTGGGCACAGTCATAAACTGTTGCCTGATCAAAAATATGGCAAAAACACTAATCACCCACGGAACAATCAAAGCATAGTAACTGTCTATCCAAGAAAATTTACTAATAGTTATGTAATTTGGTACTAATAAAACCTCTCCTGGTATCATCATAGTGGCTAAAAAAGTTATAAAAATAAAATCCTTTCCCCAAAAATTAAGTTTTGAAAATGCAAATGCGGCCATCGAGGCGAATATTATTTCTAAAACGGTGGTTATTAGAGAAACGAAAACCGTGTTTATGTAGTACCGAGAAAATGGAGCACCGTTCCATGCGTCCACATAATTTTGAAATATATTCCCTAATACTTGATTAAAAGAATATTCAACTTTTCCAGAAGGTACATCATCAAGCAACCAAATTGATGGTACATTTACTGTATATAATTCAACATTTGAATTGTTTTTGTACAAAATTTTATCAACAAAAGGTGGTGCGCTTACAATAGTTGCATTGGAGATCGTATCAAGGAAAAACCTATCGAAATCCTTTAATATTTTATCATATTCTTTCCTTTTTTCCAATATCCTCTCGAACTCTTCTTCTTTTCCTTGAATGTTTTCTACTAAAAAGTTGTAATCAGATTCTGAGAGTACAGTCTTGGCTTGCTCAAGAGTAACTTGATTCTGTGATAACGTTCTAATAATGTTTGTGTATATTGAGAGGTTTCTAGGGTCTTCTAATAATGAATTACTCACATCATTTACGAAATCGTTCTCAAGATATGAAACGACTTCTTGATTCAAATTATCAATATTTTTTTCGTCAGCCAATGAAATCACAATTTGTTTAAATGACTCTGGATATGCTGTTTGCTGGATACCTTCCATGATATTTTGATACTTTGTTTCGTTCGTAGGAACGTCGAATATTATGCCCACATCTTCAAAGTTAATATTTTGTTCCTCGCCATATTTTTCGTTAAAATACATATAGAAAGTTAAAGTATTGATATCTTTCATAATGGGTTCATAAATATTTCTTTGAATCAAAGTATTGGTGTTGGATAGAATTTCATCTTCAAAAGTTTGAATCTCGGATAAAAAATCGGCAAGTAAATTGATTAATTCTTCTACCTCGTTTTCGCTAATTATTCTTAACTCTGCTGGATAGGAGGAGAGTTGTGAATTCAAATCGTTAGCTTTCAGTTTTATCGTTTCCAAATAATCTGAAAATATTTCTTTACTTCTTTTAATACTTTCTATTTGACTTTCTGTCATATTTGGGTTCGTTCTAAAATACGGTAAGATATTGATATTTCTTTCTAGGGTTATATCTATAAAATTTTGAATTGTGCTTATACTTTGTTGTATCCTTCTTATTGTAGTGGTCTGTTTAAAATAGCCATCTTCTTGGGAGAAAAGTCCAAAGTAAATACTTTCAAAGTTATCAAGGGAATAATCTTCTACAGCAAATAAGCTCGCTAGATCTTCTCTTAATTCAATATTTGAAACATAATCGTAGATATCAGACATCATATCTTCGATACTTGCTTTTTGAGCGTAATCAATCTCGTTAAAAGTGAGTTGTACTCTTCCACGCCTTACAAAGTCTCCATCTATTTCATAGACCAATTTATAAGGATTGTAGCTGTCTTGGGTTGATAAAGTTCTAAATTCAGCTAAACTTAAGCCTGTTCTTGGGGAAGGTTTTGAGGGAATTGATTTTAAATTTAAATCCCATTCATTCTGAAAATTTTTTGTTGTCCATGTTGGAGGCCACAAGTTGATTTCACTACTTGTTTTCAAAGAGGTCATTATCATCCATGCAAAGGGCAAGAGCATAACTATTGCGCCACCTGCTAACAGTAAATAAACTATCAAAGTCCAAAGTGTTTTAATAAACTTTGAATAATTCAAGTATAATTTCCTCCTTTAAGATTCGTAATGTATTCTACTTCTACTACTTCTCATCTGAAGGATTGTAAACAATAGGATAATCCCAAAAAGTACGTAAGCAGCAGCACTAGCTCTTCCCATCCTTTGTTGAACGTAAAACATATCATACACGTAGTAAACCATTGTCATCCCACTGTTGTTGTAAGGTCCAGGCATACCTACATAGAGGATAAAAATCTCATCGAAGACTTTAAATGCCCCGATCATCGCAACTATAATTATAAAAAAAGTTGTAGGAGATAATAAGGGTAAGGTTATAAACTGAAATTTTTGAAAAGGTGTGGCTCCATCAACTTCAGCTGCTTCATAGTAAGTTTTATCGATATTTTGCAGACCTGCCAAAAAGATTATTGCATAATATCCTACCATTTTCCAAATAGAGATTATGGCGACGGTAGGAATCGTAAACTTCTGATCTTTAAGCCATGGAATCTTTGAAAAACCTATTTGAGTTAAAATATAATTTAATAAACCATTGTCATTGAATATCCATTGCCACACTAGAGAAATTGCCACTACACTTGTAACAAAAGGAATAAAATAAACCGTTCTAAAAAAAGTCTTGCCATATAATTTTCTATTCAACAATAAAGCTATTAACAAGGCAAAAAGAATAGTTATAGGCGTGGAAAGTAGAACATAATAAGTTGTATTCCATATCGCTTTTATGAATAACGACTGTTCCTTTGCTAAGCTCAAAAACTTAATAATTTCAGGCACTCCCAAGGAGTAAAAAGCTATCCACAATCCGATGAACGTGATTATTCGAAGAAAAATTTTATTGGACATTTGATCGATAAAGTGCAAAGATAATAAAATTGTGTAAACAACAACAAGAATTAAAGCACTTATTACATTAAGATACGGTATTAAATTAATAGTTAACAATGAAAGTATTCCTAATATACTCATAGAAATAATTAAGTATTTTTGGCGAGGTTTTTTTATCTTTTTTAGGTCAAAGATTAAATGTATGATAAAAATAGCGGTCATAAAGATTAGAAGTGTATTGAAGAAAGCTTCGTTGAATGTTATATTCACAGGTTGATTTAATTTAAATAGTTCTATATAATTCTGAAATCCAATGAATATTGGATTATCTTGATTTTGGAAATCCCACTTGAAAAAACTCAGATAGAAGGAATAAAAAATAGGCCAAAAAACAAATATCCCCAGAACTACAAAAGAAGGTAGTAGATACAAATAAGCTGAAATACTTTCTTTAACTTTCCTGTATTTAACAGGTTTTAAATATTTTTTCGATAACATTCTGACTAAAAGCAAGGAAAAGACGATCAATAAAACATAAAAGATGATGGCGTATTCAGCTTTTAACAATATTTTCTGCCTCCCGCTGTTTAGTTAAATCTAGTTGTACCTTTGGTATATTTCGAATAACTTTTTCAACGTTTGTTCGAATGGGGCTTTTTCTTCTATTCTCTGCGTTAAAAAATTATTTATATTTTCAATTTCTTCCAACGCGATATCTACTTTTTTATTACTCCCCTTCTTATACGCACCAACTTCTATTAAATCCTTGGAATTTATATAACTTGCGTAAATATCTCTAATAAACATTGCTGCTTTTAGGTGTTTTTCATCTACTACTTCTTTCATCAACCTGCTTACACTGGAAAGAATATCTATTGGGGGATAATGAGAAGAATCTGCGAGGCTTCTTGAAAGAACAATATGACCATCAACTATACTCCTTACAGCGTCTCCAATTGGATCGTTCATATCATCGGCTTCAACCAATACCGTATAGATCGCAGTCATACTTCCTTTTTGTGAGTTTCCAGCTCTTTCTAAAATTTTTGGCATATTTGCAAAGACGCTCGGTGTGTATCCTCTGGTGGTTGGTGGTTCACCAATGGAAAGGCCTATTTCTCTTTGAGCCATAGCCCATCTAGTGATTGAATCCACCATCAATAAAACATTGTAACCTAAATCTCTAAAATACTCTGCGATAGTGGTGGCTGTGTAAAGAGCTTTGACTCTGAGTAAAGCAGGTGAATCTGAAGTTGAAACTATCAAAACGGATTTTTTTAGTCCATCCTCCCCAAGATCTTTTTCAATAAAATCTTTAACTTCTCTTCCTCTTTCTCCTATCAACCCAATAACGTTAATATCTGCTTCGGTATTCCTGGCTATCATTCCCAGTAAGGTACTTTTTCCTACGCCACTTCCTGCCATTATTCCAATTCTTTGACCTTTACCAAGGGTTAAAAAAGCATCAATTGCCCTTACTCCTACAGATAAAGCTTCTTTAATCCTGTTTCTTAAAAGAGGGTTAGGCGCGGGGCTATATATGCTTTTACTCTCGTAACTCTTTATTTTGGAACCATCCATAGGCCTTCCTAAACCATCCAACACGTGTCCTAAAAGTTCTGAACTAATTTTCACGTTGATTTTACTATCTACTCTTTCTACCGGCGCCCCCACATAGATACCACTGACATCTTCTAATGGCATCAACAACACTTTATTGTCGGAAAAACCTACGGTCTCTGCAAAAATCTTTGAGCCATCTTTCAATTTTATTCTACATAGATCCCCTAAAGCAACACTGGGGCCGATTGATTCAATAGTAACACCTATTATCCTACTAATTTTACCATCAAGCTCAAATAGAGGTCTGTTTTGTAATTTATCAGTAAAATAAGATAAAGAAGAAGAAAAATCATTTATTTGCATTTATAGCTTCCTCCAACATGTTCAAAATGTCTTCAAAAAATGTTTGAGGAGTCAGATCGAAAATTCCTTGATCTGTTTCCAGAACTATTTGATTATCTTTTAAAGAAGGGTCTTCAACTATATAAAAAAAGTCAGAAAACCTGTCTCTTATTAAATTCGCGTATTCTTTATTGAAAGAAGGACTTATTTTAATTTTGGAATCTTTCAACGAGGAAAGCTTTTTTTCAAAATTTTGAAAAATAATTTCCACCCACTGAGGGAAGTTAATCTTTTCTTTAAGATATCTTTCGACGATAGCCTTTATAGTGTTTTCACAGAAAATCAAACTCTGCTGTGACAACTCTTTGATATAAATATCATACTCTTTTGATATCCTTTGAATCTGAGCTCTAACCTTTTTGAGTTCTTCTTCGAGGACCTTCTTCTTCTCTTCAATATATTTACTTTGCTCTTCTTTTAATTTTTGGGCTTCTAATTCTGCGTTTTCAATTATTTTTTGGCTAGTAATTTTAGCGTTTTCAATTATCTTTTTAGCTTCTTTTTGAGCATCTGCCTCGATCTGATCTTTTAATTTATCTTTTTCTTTTTTACTTTCTTCATATTGTGTTTGCTCTATTTCTTCCACAGATAATTCGAAGGTTTTATCTAAAACAACAAATTTATTATTTACAATTCTTTTATTCAATCAATTCTTCACCTGCCCCGCCACCAGCTATAATTATCTCACCAGACTCTTCAAGTTTTCTGATTACGTTGATAATTCTTTGCTGCGCTTCATCTACATCCCTAACTCTAACAGGCCCCATGAAATCCAATTCTTCTTTTATAATCTGTGAAGCCCTTTTAGACATATTTTTAAAGATGGTATTTTTAACTTCTTCACTAGAGCCTTTTAATGCAATTGTTAAATCCTTGCTATCGACTTCACGAAGTATTCTTTGTATAGATCTGTCGTCCAATTTGACGATATCTTCAAAAACAAACATTCTTCTTCTAATTTCATCCGACAGTTTGGGATCTCTTTCTGAAAGCTTTTCAAATATTTTATTGCTGATCGCTCTATCGATGTTATTCATTATTTCTGCGGTAATATCTATCCCACCAACCTGAGAAAAAGTTTGAACGGTGAAGGCTGAGAGACGATCCTTTAACCTACTTTCTATCTCTTTTACAATATCTGGGTTGGCAGAATCCATAGTTGAAATTCTTTTTATTACGTCTAGTTGTAAAGATTCGGGTAGTTCAGAAATGACTTGAGAAGCGGCTTGAGGTGGAAGATAACATAAAATCAACGCAACCGTTTGTGGATGCTCATTTTGTAACACATTAACCATCTGTGACACATCCACTTTTCTTAGAAATTCAAAAGGTTTTACCTGCAAGTTCGAAACCAATCTGTCTATTATATCAATGGCTTTTTCTGGACCAAAAGTTTTTTCTAGAAGATTTCTTGCATATTCGACACCACCGCTGTTGATGTAATCTTTTGCCTTTATGTATTCTCCAAATTCGTCCATAACCGCCTTTTTTGTTTTTTCATCAATTTTTTCCAAATTTGCTATTTCTAAAGTTAACTGTTCTACTTCTTCTTCGTCCAACTTTTTTAATATTTTACTTGCCCGTTCGGGCCCCAACAGTACCAATAATATGGCGGATTTTTTTAAACCATCTAATTCTTTACTCTTTTCAGCCATTTAAAGCAACTCCTTTTAACATTTAACGAGTTTTAAGCCAAGATTTAATGATATCTGCCACCTCATCTGGATTATTTTCCACCAAAGTAGCAATCTCTCTAAATTTCTCTTGTTCAGGTGAAACTTCTTCAACCTCTACCCCTCTTTCTTTCATCGCTTCTTCAACTCTGGATTCTAACTGGCGCTTTCTTTCTTCGACAAGTTGTGATGTCTTTCTAACTCTACGAGCCCTGGCAATTAGGATGATAAGCATCATAATGAATGCGATCACAATTATAGCGATTACAATATTAGTGATTCTTTGTCTTCTGAGTTGTAATTGATGTTCAATATCTGCTCTCATTGCTTCCAAATCCCTATTGAACTGTATATCAACTAAAGAGATATTATTTTCAGGTGCACCAACAGCTGTGGCAACGGCTGTTTTAATTTGAGATATCAACTCCTGAGTATCGCCGACTTTACTATTTTGAAAATCGATAAAGATCGTTATGCTTTTAGTGGATATTTCTCCGTTTTTATCTTCAATTGTCCTTTTATAAATCTCATTTACATCGTAGTTGGTTATCACATCTGAGCTGCTGTAATAATTCCCCGTACTTGTAGGCGTTTGATAAGTATACGGTGGAATGTTGGAATCAACACCAGGCACCCCACCAGAAGAAGGAGAAGAACTGCTTTGTTCAGTCTTAGTCTGTTGGCTTAAAATTATTCCATTTTCATCCACAACCGGTTCGATCTTTCTTTGTTCTTCTTCTATTTTTTGCCAATTTAATTCTATCTCAGGAACAACAACAACATTTCCTAAACCAAAGACTGATTGTAAACCGCTTTCTACTTTTTCTTTATAATACTTTTCTATCTCGGCTTTCAGCTGAAATTTAGTATCCGCACTATTGATATCTTCTCCCAAGGCAACCTGAGCGCTCAAATCGTTAGAAAAATTATCTACTACTTTTATGTTCTCTGGTTGCAACCCGGCTACAGCTCCAGCTACTAAATTAATTATCCCTTTAATTTGGTTTGGAGTTACACTCGCCCCAGGATTTAGTACTAACAAAACAGACGCAGAAGGTTTTGGGCTTTCACCAACTTGGTAGTAAGTTCTTGGAGGAATAACCAAATGAACGCGGGCACTTTGTACCGGTTCCATAGAAGCTATACTCCTAGATAACTCGCCTTCCAAAGCAATCTGATAGTTAACCTGCTTATCGTAGCTGGTAGCTCCAAAGCCTTGATTTTGAAGAAGTTCATAACCTTGAAGATTGTAACCCAATGAACCTTCACTGGCTAATTTCATTCTCAACTCTGATACATTCTGATTTGCAACGTAAATATTACCATAATCATCTACTTTGTAGTCTATACCCATTTCTTCCAACGTTGTTACAATATTACCCGCATTTGCCTGATCTAAACCTCCAATAAAAAACTCATAATTCTTTCTTGAAAGCAATATTGAAAAGAATATTATAAACGCAACGACAGAAATTAACAAAACTATATAGTTTCGTTTCTTTCTATTATCTAGATTTTTCCACCAGTCTCTTATTTGTTGCATATACTTTTCCATAGGGACATCCCTTTCTGAGGCATTTTTTAAAAGGCTAATCTAAAACCTAGATTTATAGAAGTTTGATAAATTTCGTATCCAACAAAAAGATCTAAGTTATAAATTGAAAAATAACTGGAGAGCAGTAAAGTATCAGCATTAATTAATATTTTTGAGGTCCAACTATCTGTTAATTCGTGCTTGTAAATTAATTCAGGATTTTCAGGCCCTTTAAGAATAAAATTTTGCCACGGTAAACCAACGCGCAAAACAATATCTTCTGGAACTGTTTTGCCTTTTATGCCAAAGCCAAAATTCGTTCTAGGTACGTAGAAAAAGGTATAGCCATAATTTGTTTGGATGTCTATGGAATCTATTTCTTGAATTTCTTCTAAAGGAAGTACTAAGCCAAAATTTCCGTATATTTCAAATTTTCTATATGCAAGTCCGGCTTTAAATTCTGTAGTTATTTTATCTACTTCATCTTCTGAGTAATAAGACACTCTGCCTCCTACGAAATAAGGGGAATATATTTTTGTGTTAGAATAATTTAGTTGAGCATTTTTTACCTTCTCGTAGTATGCTTCACCACCAGGAGACACTTTCCCTGCCATAACAGCGGTAGGTCCATCATGGTATGCTATAATCTGCAACCTTTCGTCATCAAAAAGGCGCCGAAGATAACCATGATATTCTAAGGCCCCCTTTAGATTGTCATATGGATCAAATAAATTATAAACATGTAAATCCACTCCCGTTGGATTTTTTAATTGAAGTAGTCCCATCGCTTTAGAAGACGAAATAGCATGAGTGTAATTAGACGATTCCACAACCATTTGGCCACCTATCAAAGTTCGCGGTTGGGACCAAACACTTTCTAACAATTTATTAGAATCCATTATCGGATATTTATTAATAGTATAAAACTCCATTCCAAATTCTCCGGAGGAATTTGAATTGTATTCAAAATAAGTATTCGGTTTCATGAACAAGTAATCATAAACTTCATAATAAGAAAAGAACAAGATTGGCAGAAATATAAAAATTGCCAACCAAACAAGTGCTTTCAAAAAAACACCTTCTATAAGATATCTATTAGGTCCATTATGATATCCGCTATACTTTCGCCTGTTTTTTCTGCAATCTTTAAAACTTCTTCTGCACTAACTTCTTTTAATTGTTCAGGAACAGCTTTATCGGTTATAGCGGTGATACCTAAAATCTCCATACCAGCATGTTTTGCAACTATAGCTTCTGGTACTGTAGACATCCCTACCAAATCAGCACCAAAATTTCTCATCATAGCCATTTCAGCTGGTGTCTCAAATGTGGGACCACTTAAACCTAAATAAACACCAGAATATACTTTAATATTAAGTTTTTTAGCGGATTTAAAAGTTTCTTGCACCAAAGATTTCGAGTAAACTTCCGTCATATCGGGGAATCTAGGACCCCAATCATCGAAATTTGGTCCGATCAATGGATTGTCACCAAAAAAGTTGATATGATCGGTAATTATACACGGTACACCCACTTCAAAATCAGGGTTCAATGTTCCCGCTGCGTTAGTTATTATGAGAGTTTCAATGCCTAATTCTTGCATTACGCGAATTGGAAAGGTAACCTCTTTCATAGTGTACCCTTCGTAGTAATGAAATCTCCCATTCATAAGTAATGTATCTTTACCCTTCAAACTTCCTATCATCAATTCACCTTTATGGCCGGGAGCGGTAGAGCGTGGGAAGTTAGGAATATCAGAATAAGGGATTGTAAGGGCATCTTCTAAATTTTGTGAAATTTTCCCTAATCCAGACCCCAAAATGAGCGCTATTCTAGGTTTTTTATTAGTCTTTTCTTGAATATATTGAGCTGCTTCTCTCACTTTTGATACGTATTGTTCAATATCCATATAATGTTAGCCTCCTTATTCTATATATCCAATGTATGGTAAATTTCTATATTTTTCGTCGTAATCCAATCCATACCCCACTATAAATTTATCTCCTATTTCAAATCCAGGAAATCTTACTTGAATTCCATGTTCATGAGTTGTTTTTAAAACAATTGACGTAATTTCTAAAGAGGAGGGATTTTGCCTTTCTAAATATTTTACTATATATTTTAACGTATTTCCAGTATCTACAATGTCTTCAACTATTAAAACATGTTTATTTTCAAGAGGCTCATCCAACCAACTTTTTACCTTAACCTTTCCAGTGGTTATATCCCCTGAATAACTCGATACCTGTATGAAATTATAATTAACGTTCAACTGTATCTTTTTTACCAAATCACTAAAGAAATTGACGGATCCTTTTAAGACGCATACGGCGACAATTTCATCCGTTATATTTTTATAATAATCATCTATTTGCTTAGCCAAATTTTCAACCTTTTGTTGTATTTCTTCTTCTGAAATAAGCACTTTTAGACTCATTATATACCTCCCAATAGAAATAAAAAAATTACTATTTGTATTGTTATTCTTTTAAAAATCAAAACTTATTTCCCAAATAGAATTGTTTTCTAAAATATTATAAGTTGTTTTATTGATCTAAGCTCAACAAACATATTGTATCATATCTAGCAATCAATTACTCTCTTATTTAAAGATTATATCACAATTAATTCGCCAGAGTTTATTTTTCTTAGCTCCCCGTTATCGTCTATTATTTCCAAATAATCTGACTGGATATCGTTTACTATACCATAAATACTTCCGTTATTTTCAGTTGATACTTGGACCTTATCTCCTACTTTCACATTCAAATGATTCAACCACATTTTTGTGATAGCTGAAATTGCTTTGGGTTTGAAGTATTTTAGATAATATGAATGGTAAGCAACATGGTTCAATTCATTCAAAAGTTTTCTCAATGGAATTTCTTTCCCAACCACATCTTTTAAAGCAATTGAGTTATTGGAGACTTTTTCAGGCAATTCATTGTTGACGTTTATTCCTACTCCCACTATAACGCAACTTGGTGTACCACCATTATAAACACTCTCTCCTAAAATCCCGCACACCTTTTTAGAATTTATCAAAATATCGTTAGGCCATTTAATGATAGGGTTCAACTTGTATTTTTTTTTCAAGACATTATAAATTACCAAAGAGTACATTCTCAAATAATAATATGGGATCAAAGGTCTTTTACGGGGTTTGAATAACACCGAAAACCACAACCCCCCCAAAGGAGAATACCACCTACTGTTTTTCCTTCCGTAACTTTCTGTTTGTTCTAAAGCCCAAACAACAGTTTCTGATGGCAGTTCACGCCAGTGTTTTTTAATGTAGTTGTTTGTTGAATCTACTTTATCCAAAAGAATCAAATTATCACCTATCATTTTAGCAGACTTTTCCTCCTCTTAAAAACTTTATATAGCAATATGATATAATATATTGTTGATAAAAGGCAAACTCTTATCGAAATTTGTAAAAGGAGATACTTTCAGTGAATTCTTTTTTCATTACAAATTTAATAGGTGAAAGAAAAGAACGCATAAAAAAAATAGAGATTATCCTCGTTATCGCTTACATATTGTTGGCAATTGTAGGATTTTTATCCGTTAGAAGCGCTGTAATCAATAGCCCTCTAGAGGGAATAGAAAATCAACAATTGATGTGGATTATTATAGGGTTCGTTTTTTTTACCGTAAGTATCTTCATTCCAGAAAGGTTTATAAAGAAATATACCCCTATTCTATTTTATTTAGTAATTCTTGCCTTGGTTTTGGTACTGTTCACCACACCAGTTAGTGGGGCTAAAAGATGGATAAGGCTGGGTCCTGTAGGTTTTCAACCATCTGAAATATTTAAGCTGGTATTGTTATTATATCTTAGTTATGTTCTTTCTCAAAACGATAATAAAAAGTTTTATTTTGCATCAATAATGATTTTTTTATCTGCAGGGTTAATATACAAAGAACCGGATTTTAGCACTTCGATTATCGTATTATTTACATGGTTTGTTCTAGTTTTCATTTCAGGAAGGTTCGAAAAATTATGGCAGTATTCTTTAGGATTAGCTTTGATCGGCAGTCCAATAATTTTTTACAACCTCCAAGAATACCAAAAAGGGAGAATAATAGGATTTCTCTTTCCTCAAACCTACTCTCTAAGTTATTATTATAACACCGCACAAGCGATAAAAGCTATAGGTTCTGGTGGTTTGTTAGGGGAAGGATACATGAATGGATACATGAATTTGAGTGGATTCGTACCGGAAAGTCATACGGATTTTATATTTTCCGTTATCGGAGAAGAGTTGGGATTTATGGGGGTAAGTTTTATTCTAATGCTTTATTCGGCAATACTTTGGAGACTATACGAAGGATACAAAAAAAGCGATGACCTATTTTGGAAGTATTTTTATGTTGGATCCGCATTTTTGTTCTTTTTCCATATTTTTCAAAATATTGGAATGAATCTAGGTATGTTACCAGTTACAGGCATTCCTCTGCCTCTGATATCAAATGGTGGTTCTTCTTTTGTTACTTTTTCTATAATATTAGGGATTGCAACAAAAGGTTTAATGATAGAAAAAAACATTACGAGGTGAATAATGATGAAAATCGTAGAAACTCTACCAAACATCAGTGAAGGGAAAAATAAAGAATTAATCAACCGAATCAAAGACCTTTCTGAGAATTTTGATAAGATTTGGTTTATTTCTTGTAAAAGCGATGAATACTTCAATAGGAGCTTCATCAGTGTTGTAGGTGAATTAAACGAAATAGAGACTTTCTTATTCGAAATGGTTAAAATATGTGTGGAAAATATAGATCTCAGAAACCATAGTGGGTATCATCCAAGAATAGGTGCTGTAGATGTTATCCCAATTGTTCCATTAATATCAACGACCTTTGATGAGGCGGATAATCTTGTAAAAAGATTAGCAAAAAAAATCTCTGAAAGTTTTGAATTGCCTATATATCTATACGAAAAATCCGCCAAAAACGAATACCGTAGAAATATTAACACCTTGCGAAAAGGTGAATTTGAATTCTTAACTAAAAAAATGTCTTTTCCTGAATGGGAACCAGATTTTGGTCCGAATCACCCGCATCCCACTGCTGGAGCAACTATTATAGGGGTTAGAGATTTTCTAATATCTTTGGAATTTCATATTAACACCTTAGACAGGTGGCTTGCAGAACAAATAAAGCAAGAAATAAGCTTGAGTTTACCTGCCAGTGTATTTTTAGAAAGAAAACAAAACGGTAAATTCAGTCTCACTTTAAATGCAAAAGAAGGGGATGTATCTCTCTATTTGCTTTACAGTAAAGTTAAAACAATAATAGAACATTTTGGAAGCGAAATAGAAAAAGTATCTCTCCCATCTCCTTTAACGGGAAAATTGTTTTTACAATCTTTTAAGAACTTAATAGGTAATTTGGACGGAGAATTATTTACAATAGAAGAAAAATTGTTAACCGAATCACAGATCTCCAAAACAAAATATATTCCAAATGAAGAAAAATGACTAGAATCATAGTTATTGGACCCTTAAAAAGTCCCCATATAATAGATGGAGTCAAACAATATTTAAAATGGATAAAGAAGTTTGAAAAAATTGAACTAATACAACTTCCTTTATCTGGTGATTTAAACAAGACACCACCTTCGATTTACAAAGATAAAGATTTCAAAAAGTTCGAAAAATATTTCCCGGAATCTTTCAACGTTTTATTGGATGAAAGAGGAGAACAAATGGATTCTATAAAATTTTCGGAATTTTATGACCGCACAAAAAGCAGATCGCAAGGGAAACACATAAACTTTATTGTCGGTGGTCCTCTGGGTCATTCTGATAAAATTTACAATAAAGCGGATTATATTTTATCGTTATCTAAATTGACTTTTACCCACGAATTTGCGGTTTTGATTCTTTTAGAGCAATTGTTTAGAGTTAACAAGATATTGCACAATGAAACTTATCATTATTAAAATAAAAAAGTTACGGTATTTTTATCGCAGGAAGGGAGGAAAGTACGGTATCATCGTACAAAAATTATGGAAAAAATGTCGATTGTAGGTGCCCAATGGGGCGACGAAGGTAAAGGTAAAGTTGTTAATTACTTTTCAGAAAAGTTTGAATGGATCGTGCGTTTTTCTGGAGGTGCGAATGCAGGTCATACCATTTATTACAAAGGCAAAAAATATGTGAATCACATGCTTCCTTCTATTATGCCCAATTCTAAATCTAAAGGTTTTTTAGGTGCAGGAATGGTGTTGGATTTAGAAAAACTTGTAGAGGAACTAAATATACTAGAAGTTGATTTTCCTGGAATGTCCTCTAAATTTTACATTGATTTAGAAGCCTTTTTGGTCCTTCCTTGGCACAAAGAAGAAGACGAAATTATAGAAAGTATGAGAAAAAAGCCAATTGGAACAACAAAAAGAGGAATTGGACCTGCCTATACCGATAAGGTATCAAGGGAAGGCATAAAACTTTACTACTTGTTCGACGAAAAAATGCTTAAAGAACGTTTGGAAGACATATATTACCTAAAAAGTAGTCAATATGGTGATAAATTGAAAACTTCAAAAGATGATGTGTTTGAATACTTAATGAAAACCAAAAATGAATTGGAAAAATTGAAAATAAATTACGCTAGTGCGGTAGAGATGGGGAATGTTTTCAGAAGTACATCGGTACTGTTTGAAGGAGCTCAAGGTGTTTTGTTAGATTTGGATTTTGGCACCTATCCTTTTGTCACATCGTCTTCTTGTATGGCTCATGGAGTTTCCTCCGTAGGCTTTTCAACGTTCGAACTAGATGAGGTTTATGGCGTACTCAAAGCTTACACAACACGGGTAGGATCGGGACCTTTCCCAACAGAAATTTTTGGAGAAGAAGCTGACAAAATTAGGGAATTAGGAAAAGAATACGGGGCGACAACTGGAAGACCAAGAAGGGTTGGTTGGTTAGATCTCCCTGCCTTGAGATACGCAAAAATAAGGTCTGGGTTAACAGGGCTTGTAATCACCAAGGCAGATGTTTTAAATGGGTTAGATAAGATAAAAGTTTGCACACATTATGAGGTCAACGGAAAAACAAAAGATACTCCATCTTCTTCGTATGACTTTTTTGTTGCCAAACCTATTTATACTGAATTGAACGGTTGGAAAGATACCAACGATATTAATTTCCTAAAATATTTATCGTATATTGAAGAACAAATCGGAGTTGATATTGACTACATTTCTTACGGACCAAAAACCGAAGAAATGTGTTCAAAAAATGATTTGATATTGAACATGGAAAACAAATAAAAAATCTAGGGGTGAATAAATTGAAGATAATTACTTCCTCCCAGGCAAAATTAATAGACAAATTGACTATAGAGAAAGGAATAGCCTCAGAAACGCTTATGGAGCAGGCAGCTTTTTCTGTGGCTGACATAGCAGAAACCTTTGAACCTACTTCCATCCTTTGTGTAGTAGGAAAAGGTAACAACGCAGGTGATGGAATTGCAGCGGGTAGGATTCTAAAAAATAGAGGTTACAACGTTGAAATACTTATAGTAGGTGATCCAACTCAAGGGAGTCCTGATTTTAAAAAGCAACTTGAAATCGCCAAAAAATACGAAATTAATATTTATCGTTTCAATGTTGACAAAATTAATTATTCTCAATACGATCTCATAATAGACGGATTAATAGGTATAGGCTTGAAAGGAGAAGTCAAAGGAGAGGTCGCCGAAGCGATAACACACATAAACTCTTCAGAATCAAAGGTATTATCAGTCGACATTCCATCAGGAATATCATCTGACACAGGTGAAGTTCTAGGAACGGCAGTTAAGGCCGATCAAACGGTTACATTCGGCTTTTTAAAAATTGGTCATCTACTCTATCCGGCAAGAGAATATTGTGGAGAAATAAAAGTTGCTCCTCTATCTTTCGACAACTCGCTGGTAAACTCAATCAATCGAGAACTCATACTAGAAGATACCGTTAAGAACTTACTCCCAAACAGGCCTGAAGACTCTTACAAATACAAATTTGGAACGGTTTTTATACTTGCAGGTAGTGAAAAATACCCTGGTGCACCTATCCTTTCCGCTATTGGGGCTCAAAGAACTGGAGCTGGTATGGTTAAGCTGATTACACCGGGAGATTCTTCAAACGTATTAGTTCTTGAACCATCAATAATCTACAGATCCTTAAAAAAAGAACATTTTGAAGAAAAAGACGTCAACAATTTAAAAGAAGAAATCGAAAAATCTAATGTTATAGTTTTAGGTCCCGGTATAACTGAAAATGCAAAAGGTTTTGTTACAAAATTATTTGACACCTACAAAGATGACAAATTATTTGTTTTAGACGCAGACGCTCTGTTAATCTTAAAAGAGAAAGATGTTAAATTAAACAAAAATTTTGTTATAACCCCTCATGTGGGAGAACTATCGAAGGTTTATAAAAATTTAAAAAACGACGTGTTCGCTTTGGAAGAATACGCAAAAAAATTGAACTGTACCATCGTATTCAAATCATCAACTACCTTAATAACAAACGGTGAAAAAACATATTTCAACATAACAGGGAATTCAAGTCTAGCCAAGGGAGGATCGGGAGATTTATTATCAGGTGTAATCGGATCGTATATAGCTCAAGGTTTACCCACAATGCAAGCTTGCATAATTGGAAGCTATGTGGTATATAAAACTGCAAGAGATCTATCCTTAGAGTACACAAACTACTCTTTAACTCCAAAAATAATTGCTGACAATCTATATAAGATTATCCATCAACTAAACTCATGAAGCTAAAATCCAATTGGGAGGCGATCAAGCTATAATTTATATAATATCTGGAGCAGAGCCAAGAAGCTCTTTAGAATTCTATGAGAAAATGATACAAAAGGCATCCTTGACAATCGCCTGTGATGCTGGAATCAAAATCTTCAAAAAGTTAAACTTACCACCAAACTATTTAATAGGAGATTTTGATTCTGCTTCTATTGAAGACCTTCAGTGGGCAGAAAATAACAACACGGAGATATTGAAATATCCAAAAGAAAAAGATGAGATCGATACCGAATTGGCTTTAATATTTCTGAAAGAAAATCACTATAAAAACATTGTTTTATCAGGGGTTTTGGGTAATCGCATCGATCAAGAAATGGCAAGTGTATTCCTCCTAGCCGAATACATAGATCTAAATCCTGTTATTCTTGAAGAAGACGTTAAAATTGGTATAGTAAATAAAAAAGTAGAAGAAGAGGCCCAGATCGGTGAAAGTTGGTCCATTTTAAGAATAGGAGAACCCGTTATAGGCCTTACTCTCAAAGGGTTCAAATATCCATTAAATAAAAAAGATATCTTTGATTTCAAATCCTTAGGAATCAGCAACGAAGCAAAAGAAAATAAAATAGAAATATCCGTTGAAAGGGGCATGGTCGTTTATATCAGATGGATCAACAAAAAATGGTAAGCAGGGGGCGATCTAATGTGGTTAGTATTATCTGATTCTCACGACAACATGGATAAACTTAAAAAGATTCCAGATATAATCCAAAGGTACAATGTCGATACCATTTTCCATTGTGGGGACTTTGTAGCTCCTTTTACTTTACCGTATCTAATCTATGATGATATGGACTTTTATGGTGTCTTTGGTAACAACGACGGAGAAAAGTTACTACTGTATGAAAGATCAAATAAAAAGATAAAAAACGGACCAATCACCGTAGAAAAAGATGATAAAAAGATATTTATGATGCATGAACCTTATTCCTTAGAAGCCGCTGAAAATTCAGGGATTTATGATTACATCTTTTTTGGTCATACCCATGAAATAGTAAATAGAAAAATCGGTAAGACCTTTGTGCTCAACCCAGGAGAATTTTCCGGATGGCTAACTGGGAAGGCAACTTATGGTATAATAGATCCTAACGAAGCAAAAGTTGAAATCAAAGAACTTTAGAGGAGGATCATTGACATCTTGAAAGTATACAAAGCTCAATTAATAAAAACCGTTTACAACATTGAAGATCTCCCACCACCAGATAAAAAAGAAATCGCCTTTGCGGGAAGGTCTAATGTTGGAAAATCGAGCTTTTTGAATGCCATTTTAGGCATAAAAATAGCAAAAGTGAGCTCTACCCCAGGAAAAACCAGATCCATCAATTACTATTTGGTGAATGATAAATATTACTTCGTTGATTTGCCGGGATACGGTTTTGCCAGCGTTTCAAAGCAGGAAAAAGAAAGATGGAACATATTAATGAATGAGTACTTTAAAAACAGATTTTCTTTGAATGCCGTTTCTTTGCTTATCGATCATAGACATATGCCTCAAAAACTGGATTATGCTATGGTTGAATGGCTCAAAGATCTAGGCACACCTTTTTTGTTTATCTTAACAAAATCTGATAAATTAAAGAAATCTGAAAAAGCTAAACTTTTTGAAGATATCAAAAGTAGTTTTTTAACTTATGGCGAATATATATACTTGCCTTTCTCTTCGAAAACAAAAGAAGGTTTAAAAGAGGTTTTGAAAACTATCGGAGAAATATTAGGCGAAGTTGATTAGTCTCAATAAGTTTGCAGAGCAAAGGGGTACTAAAAGTAAGATTTAGAAATTATTCTTATAATAAACGCTTCAAAATTAAGATATTGATTTTAAAAGGGTCACAGGGCGGAGCCCTCCTCAACCTTCCTGGGTTAGGGACCATAGGCCCCTCCTCAAGAAGGGTGGGAAGCGGGGTAAAAGGGCGCTAAAATAAAGATTCTAAAGACAATCAAAAGGGAGGGTTAAAAATGAATTATGAAAGAACGGTATTGATTCCCGGGGAGGTATCTTATAGTAACATATCTCAAATACTAAATTCGAGTTCTCTACTAGAAATAATCTCAGAATTAATCGAGGATGCCCAGGAGACACGCAATACGTTATATCCTTTTTTTCAATTATTTTTAGTGGATGAAAGCAAACAAAAAGTTCATGAAAGGTATGACTTAGAACAAATTCGGCAACTACTCTTAGCATTATCTATAAACAGCTTAGACCATTTGGATGAATCCTCTTACTTTAGTTTCCCAAAATTATCTTCATACAGAGAAACGTTGGCCCTCTTTGTTGAAGATACTTTCAATTTATGGCGTTCAAAACATAGATTTATGAAAAAAGCGGATCCTTTCAGTCACAATTCAAGAACTAGGATTCATAAGCAAATATCCTTAGTCAAGAACAACTCTGATCTAAAAAGTTTAGTGTTGGGAGTATATAGACAAATCCTTGTCAACATTTCAGCCAGAAGGGTAAAAGTACTGAGGCAACTTCCCGGTGGAGCTCAAGCAGGATTTATAGTTGATCGTCCTAAACCTAAACCAGAAGCTAAAATAGCCAATGCTGATTTTTTATACAACATGGAATATGTTTGGAGTGTAGTACTGGAACCACCCGTTATCTTTTATACATACTCTAATAAAAGAAGAGGGGTATTCAAAGTTGTCGATCGTCCTATATTAAGCAAAATTAATATAGATAATCCACAGGATTGGCTCGTTTTCCCCATATACGTTAACGATAAATTGATATATGTTGTTGTTTACAAAGAATACTTCGCGATGGCAACAGGTTTGGCAAATTTATACGAGTTTGCAGATTTTGAAAGTTTAGAAAACAGAAGACCTGATGGTATATACATCTTCGGTATGAATAAAAGTTTTTTTGAAGATGAAGACGATTACAATGGTATCATCTATAAAGAAGATGATGGAACTTACGTAGGACTTGTTGGAGATGATCCTTCTATAGACTACTTTGGTTATATGAAGAAAATGGTATTGACGATTCACAACTTAATAGTTATAGACGAAGATAGACTACCAATTCATGGGGCTTTAGCTGAAATAAAGTTAAGAGATGGTCAAAGTTTCAATGTAATGATAATGGGAGATAGTGGAGCGGGAAAATCTGAAACATTGGATGCTTTAAACAGAATAAGAAAACAAGTATCCGAAGTGAATATATTGATAGATGATATGGGATCATTAGATATTTTAGAAGATGGAACAGTAGTTGCATACGGGACGGAAACTGGTGCTTTTGTCAGACTTGACGACTTACAACCAGGTTATGCCTACTCTGCCATGGATAGAAGTATCTTTATGAATCCAAACATAACCAACGCCAGAGTTATTGTACCCTACTCCAATTATGAAGATATCATAAGACCTACTAAAATTGATTATTTCTTTTACGCCAACAACTATGAAAAAATAGACGATAACAAACCACCAATTGAATTTTTTGATGACGTAGATAAGGCATTAGATGTATTTTCCAAAGGTGCAAGAATGGCAAAAGGTACAACTTCAGAGAAAGGTCTAACCTATAGTTACTTTGCTAATCCTTTCGGTGCAATCCAAAGAAGAGAAAAACATGAAAAAATCGCTAGAAAATACATGGAAACACTAATGAAAAGTAACGTCAAAGTTGGGACACTTAGAACGCAACTTGGTGTAGAAGGCTATGAAGACGAAGGTCCTTTAATAGCCGCCCAAGAACTTTTGAAATTTTTGAAAGGTGGGAAAGATGTCTGAAGTTGCGAAAAAATGTGCAGAATTAATTTATAAGTCAAATTCCATTGCGGTCTTAAGTGGTGCGGGGATGTCTACTAACGCAGGTATCCCCGATTTTAGAGGCCCAAACGGGATCTATACAAAGGCAAATATAAAAAATCCTGAAAGGATTTTCGATTTGGATTATTTCTATCGTGATCCTTCTTTGTTTTATAAGTTTCACAAAAAATTTTTAGAGTACATAACTAAAGCAGAACCAACCTTTACCCACAAATTTTTAGTTCAACTTGAAAAGGAAGGAAAATTGAAAGGGATAGTAACTCAAAACATCGATTCTTTACACCAAAAAGCAGGTTCAGAAAAAATTTATGAAATCCATGGAGGATGCTGGAAAAATTACTGCACAAAATGTAAAAAAGAGTATTCTCAAGAAGAAATATTAGAAAAGATGAACATCGAAATAATACCAAAATGTGATAACTGTGGTGGAGTAATAAAACCAGACATAGTATTCTTTGGAGAACCTGTAAAATACCTAACAGAATCTGAAGTATTGATGAAAAATTCTGATCTTGTCTTAGTTTTAGGATCCTCTCTTGCGGTTATACCAGCAGCAATGTTGCCATCCTTAACTAGAGGGAAGATAATTGTTGTAAACAAAGGTGAAGTATCAGAATGGTATCTTCCCCCAGAAAAGGTAGCTCTCATTGTTAACGAAGAATTGGACAACTTTTTTACGCAAGTTGCCAAAGAGTATGAAACACTCAAAGAGGGATAAATGAGCAGGGCAGAGCCCCACTCATCCTTATGGGTGGGAAGCGGGGCGGAGGGCGCTAAAACAGAGCATTGAGGGATTTACCCTTTTTATCCTTATGCAAAAAAATATTTTAAAACAAAATTAGGTTTTGGGGATCTTAAGGGGGGAACCCCCTTAACGCTTGGAGGTGAAAGCATGGATCCAAAATGGGTATATGTAAAAGACTTCAAAAAACACATCGATCAAACAGTAGAATTTCGGGGATGGGTATGGAACAAAAGAAGCAGCGGTAAAATAGCTTTCTTACAGTTAAGGGATGGAACAGGTTTTATTCAAGGAATAGCTGAAAAGAAAAATTTTGATGATGAAACCTTTGAAAACATCAGGAAAATAAAGATGGAAAGTAGCATAATATTACAAGGAACCATAAAAAAAGACGAAAGATCTCCTGAAAACGTTGAATTACACATAACTTCTTTCAAAAAAATACAAGAACCCATTGAAGACTATCCCATTTCTAAAAAAGAACATGGCATAGACTTTCTAATGGAAAACAGACATCTATGGATCAGATCGAGAAGACAGTTTCATATTTTAAAAATTAGAAACGAAATTTTAAAGGCAATTAGGGATTTTTATAATCAAAATGATTTTACTTTGATAGACACCCCCATATTTACCGGTTCTATAGGAGAATCTGCCGGTAACACATTCAAATTAGACTATTTCGATTATGGAGAGGTGTATCTAGCACAAACTGGTCAACTTTACTTAGAAGCTGCGGCGATGTCTTTTGGCAAGGTGTACAACCTTGGTCCTACATTTAGGTCCGAAAAATCAAAAACAAGAAGACATTTAATCGAATTTTGGATGAATGAAGCCGAAGTAGCTTTTTATAAACATGAAGACAATATCAAATTACAAGAAAACTTAGTTTCTTTCATAATGCAAAGGGTATTAGAAAATGCTTCAGATGATCTAAAAGAAATTGGTAGGGATACAAATAAACTACAAAAAATTAAGCCGCCTTTTGAAAGAATGACATACACACAAGCGATTGATTTCCTGAAGAAAAAAGGTTTTGAAATAGAATGGGGAGAAGATTTCGGAGCAGATGAAGAAAGTGCACTTGCTTCCCAATTTGAAAAACCTCTCTTTGTGGAGAAATATCCTAGGAAAGCTAAAGCTTTCTATATGCAACCTGATGAAACCAATCCTGACGTTGTACTCTGTGATGACTTACTTGCCCCCGAGGGTTATGGTGAAATAATAGGGGGTTCTGAAAGAATATGGGAAGAATCAGTCCTAATGGACAGATTAAAAGAATTTAATCTTCCTCTAGATCAATACCAATGGTACATAGATTTAAGAAAGTTTGGAAGTGTTCCACACAGTGGTTTTGGTTTAGGAGTTGAAAGAACAGTAGCTTGGATATGTGGATTAGAACACATAAGGGAAGCTATACCTTTTGCAAGGACACTTTACAGAGTTTACCCATAAGATTCTAAGGAGTTTTTAATATGATCGAAAAAGAAAATACAAATCCAAAGAGGTTACTGGATCCCTCTTTTATTGGAGAGGATACAGGATCAAAGAAATTAAGGCCAAATTACTTGAATGAGTTTATCGGCCAGGACAACATAAAAAAAAAGTTAGAGGTCGCGATAGAAGCCGCTAAAATAAGAAAAGAAGCAATGGACCATGTAGTTTTAGCAGGTCCTCCTGGTTTAGGTAAAACAACCTTAGCTTATGTAATTTCAAACGAGTTAGGTGCTAATTTGCAAATTACAAGCGGTCCAGTAATCGAAAAAGCAGGAGACCTCGCCGCCATTTTAACCAACCTAGAAAATGGCGACGTACTATTTATAGACGAGATCCACAGGCTGAATAGAACCGTGGAAGAAATCTTATACTCAGCTATGGAGGATTTTCAACTTGACATTGTTATAGGGAAGGGACCTTCTGCTCGTTCTATTAGGATTGACTTACAACCTTTCACCTTGGTGGGTGCTACTACGAGATTAGGCCTTATAGCTCCACCATTGAGAAGTAGGTTTGGCATAATTTTGGAAGTTGATTTCTACTCTCCAAAAGACCTCAACTTAATCATAAAAAGAAGTGCAGAGATACTCAATATAAAAATAAAAGAAGATGCATCACTTATTTTAGCCCAAAGGTCTCGAGGAACGCCCAGGATAGCCAACAGACTGTTGAGAAGAGTTAGAGATTTTGTTCAAGTTTCTGGAAAAAACGTCATAGAAACTGAAGATGTGGACAACACAATGAAATTATTAGAAATGGATGAAGATGGCTTAGATAAAATGGATAGAAAAATTCTTAAAACTATAATAGAAAACTATGAAGGTGGGCCGGTGGGTGTAAATGCCCTAGCTTCATCGATTGGGATAGAGCCCGATTCAATCAGCGAGGTCTATGAACCATTTCTACTACAAGCAGGTTTCATTATCAGGACCCCACGTGGTAGGGTAGCAACTGAAAAAGCTTATAAAAAATTGAATTACACCCCAAAATCTTCCAATCAAAATATTAGTTTATGGGGGGAGTTTAATGAATAATTTTTTAATAGATAATTATCACACCTTGTTAAATGAGATACAAGAAGTTGCTGAAAAATCAGATAGAGATCTGAACTCTATAAAATTAGTTGCTGTATCAAAGAATTTTCCAAGTGATTACATAAAAAAATTATACGAGGAAGGTCATAGAGATTTTGGAGAAAATAAGGCTCAGGAATTAAGAGAAAAATATGAAGATCTCAAAAATCTTGACATTGTATGGCATTTCATAGGCAGGATACAAACCAACAAAATAAAATACATCGTTCCTATCGCAGAATACATACATTCAGTTTGGAGAATGAAAGAAATAAAGGAAATTCAAAAAAGAGCCGAAGAAATAAATAAAACACAAAAAGTTCTTTTAGAAATCAATATATCTGGTGAACAATCAAAAGCCGGACTCATTCCAAGTAAAGTAGATACATTTTTGCAAGATGCAACATCTTTTAAAAATATAAAAATAATTGGTTTAATGACAATGGCTCCTTATACTGACAACGTTGATGTTATAAGAAATGTCTTTCGAAGCTTAAAGGAACTTAGAGACAACCTAAATAAAAAATACCCTTCAATAAAGGAATTATCTATGGGGATGACTAACGATTACAAAATAGCCATAGAAGAAGGAGCCACTCTTTTAAGAATAGGAACAAGAATCTTTGGCAACAGATATCTTTAGAAGGGCGGGCAACGGGGCGAAAGGATAAAGATTTCCTTTCCTTAGAAGGGTGGG
>NZ_AZRN01000021.1 GCF_002895565.1 Petrotoga mexicana DSM 14811 | reverse complement strand
TAAAAATTTTATTTAGCGCCCCTTCACCCCGCTCCCCACCCATAATCTTTAAGGGGCTTCGCCCCTTAAGAACCCCAAGTTCGTATAACATCGTTTGCGTAGCAAACGAGATTTTGGAAAACATTTCTAAAGCAACACATCATTTGTTTCACAAATGAGAATATGGAAATTGTTTCTAAGGCATTATAAAGAATCATTTTGCACAAAGCTGCAAAAAAACATCGTTTACACAATGCGGCAAACTTAAAAAAGCTTTTTGCACAAATCAGCAAAAGCTATTTAAAAATGGGGCATAGCCCCATTTTATTTTTGTAATTCTTCTTCTCTTTTTCTTTCTTCTATTATTTTGTTTTGTATATCAGGGCTTACTTCAGCATAATGGGAAAATTTCATGGTAAAATAACCCTTTCCTGAGGAAATAGAGCTGAGACGAGGTGAAAAATCCAACATTTCGGCCAGTGGGATTTCAGCTACTATTTTATCGTATCCTTTCCCCGCTGATTCCATTCCTAAAGGTCTTCCTCTTTTTGCTGTAATTTCACCGATAACGTCTCCTGTGTTTTCAGTGGGTAAGAATATTTCAACATGCATAATTGGTTCTAAAATAACTGGGTTGTCATTTTCCATGGCTATTTTAAATGCGTGTCTTGCAGCTATTTGAAATGAAATATCTGAAGAGTCAACTTCATGATAAGAACCATCAAAGAGTGTAACCCTAATATCAACAACCGGGAAACCAGCTAAAACACCTTTTTTGATAGCTTCTCTGATACCTTTGTCTACTGATGGTATGAAATTTTTTGGGATGACGCCTCCAACGATTTTATCAACAAATTCATAGCCTTTCCCTCTTTCTAGTGGTTCAATTTCTATTTTAACGTGACCGTATTGGCCATGACCTCCGGTTTGTTTTTTGTGTTTGTACTCGGCCTGTGTTTTGCTTCTTATAGTTTCCTTGTAAGCAATTTTTGGTTTTCCTACCTCAAAATCAATACCGAAATTCTTTTTCAATTTCTCTATCATTATTTCTAGATGAACTGTTCCCATACCACTTATGACCGTTTCGCCGGTTTCAGAATCGAATTCCCATTTAAATGTTGGATCTGACTCTGCTATTTTTGCTAACGATTCAGTAATTTTGTCTATTTCATTTTTAGAATTAGGAGCTATGGACTTAGATATCATCGGTTCTGGAAATTCAGGTAATTTCAGCCTATTTGACGTTTCTTCACTGGATACGGTTTGATTTATCTTACTTGATTTTAGCTTAGGTATAACTAAGATATCTCCAACGCCAGCCATTTCCACTTCTTCGTTCTTATCAAATCTAGGTATATTGATATGGGAGATCTTTTCTCTTGTGGATTCTTCAACAATATAGATACTAGAACCGGCTTTTATAGAACCGCTAATGACTCTTAGATAAGTGAGTTTTCCAACGAATGGGTCTACTTCATTTTTAACGATAATACCTAAAAATTGACCATCTTCTTGGGAAGAAATCTCAGTACCTTCTTCAGTGTAAAATTTTCTTTCAAGTGGTGTCATTCCAAAACTGATTAAAGCCTTTATCAATTGATCAAAACCGATATTTTTTAAAGCGGATCCAATTAATACAGGAATTATTTTATCTTCATCATACGCTTTATGAAGTGAGGAAATCAGTTCCTCTTGACTTAATCCTTCTTCACCTGATTCAAAATACTTTTCCATTAGTTCTTCGTTTGTTTCAACAATATCTTCTATTATTTCAGAATGAAATCTTTCCAAATAATCTTTCGCGTTATCTGGAATTTCGCTTTGTTTGGAAGATTTGCCTGTTCCTTCTTCATATGTAATTACGTCATTTGATAAAAGATTTATAATACCTTTAAAATCTGGGCCTTCGCCTATGGGAATTTGGAAAGGAACTATTCTTATTTCGTCTTCAAAACTTTCTTTAAGTTCTTGAATTAAGTTCCCGAAGTTCACTCCTTCTTTATCCATTTGGTTTACATAAAATACGATCGGTTTATTTAATTCTCTTGCCATATTCCAAATTCTTTCAGTTGTTACTTCTACACCAGCAGAAGCGTTTATTACAATAACTACGTTGTCCACTGCGTTTAAAGCTATTTGTATATCTCCTATAAAGTCTAAAGATCCTGGGGTATCAAAAAAGTAGAGCCTTGAATCATCTAAATCGAACGAGAAAATGTGGTTGGAAAAGGTTGCTCCTTTTTCTTTTTCAACTGGATCCTTGTCTAAATGTCTTTGACCTATTCTATCGGTTAATCCAAGATTTACAAGGACATCATCCATAAGGGTAGTTTTACCGCATCCATGATGTCCAAAGAATCCTACGATCCTCTTTTTTTCAGCGTTGTATTCACTCAATGTTACCCCTCCATTCTCAATCCATTTCTTAACTACAGGATTTTTTCATAAACACTTAAAAGTACCGGAATATAATTACGTGTTTTTTCGTTTTTAAAATTTTGTATTTCACCTTCGTAATAAACTATTGAAGAACTACCACCATCTAGCATCATTGCAACTTCAAACTCGCCCAATTCAAATAGCAAGTTTTTTGTTTCATCGTATGTAAGACCTGTTTCAGGATTATCAAGTCCTTCAATGACCATTAAATTGATATTTCGATCTTTATCTATCGCAACTACGGTTCTTGGGGCTTTACTATAAATTATTCCATTGGAGTAACTTTTCTTTTCAGCATCTAGTTGTTCTTGGGTATATTTGGAATGTATTAATATAGGTCCTCCCTCTAAAAGTAAAGTAGGATCGTTTGGCAAATTTTCGCTTTTATTAAGCGTGAAATCAATTTTTGTTCCCAACGATATATTTCCCAGGTATTTTTCGTATTTTTTATCTATAAGTACTAATTTTTCTCCTTCAGAAGGAGTTGTTTTGTTTTTTGATATAATCCGATTATTTTCATCGATTAAGAAAAAAGCATAATTTCCTTCTGTTTCCGCTATGTTTCCCTTATAATGATGAGTATATAATTTAACGTCACCTTTCCACGTAGAATTAATGGATTTTACCCAAAAAAGTAGGTTATCAATATGTAACTGGTATTCTAATTTAATATAGTCAATGTCTAGAAAATTTGTTCCTATAATTAGTGCAGGTCGTGAATAGGAACTCAAATGTAATAGTGTGCCGTCGGATATTATATTCCCAACTGGTTCTAAGGTTTGAGGATCAAAAAAAGAAGCGTTAACAGAAAAGATCGGATTTTTATCTTTTAAAAATGAATACACATCGGAACGTGTTCCTAAATTATTCAAATCAACTTTTATTTGATATATTTTTGGATTAACTATCAATTGGTAAATTTTTAAACGTTGTCCGTTTAATTCTTCGATTTTTTCAATGTATTGAAGCCCTTCATTTTTAGATGTGGTTTTATCCGTATCTGCACTTGTTGAAATAGTTTTTTTATCGATAATAATAGATAAATTTTTTCCATTTAAATTAACTTCATAGTTGAAATCACTCTTGAACTTTAAATAAGCAGTATTGTTTGAGTATGAATAATCGAAGTTATCTGGAATATTTTCCATCGGGGCAACAGGTTTTATGCTTAATAAGTAATCTCCATCTTTTGTTATTTTAGTTAAAGTTATCGAATCTTTTGAAAGATATGAATTGAATCCAATTTCGATTTCACTTGTACTTACATTAGAGTTAGTTATTTTTGGAATTTCTGAATAGAAGAATATACTGTCAATATCTTTAAAACGGTTCAACTGTAAGAATGTAGATAAGACATCTTCCCTTATATACACGTTTTCATCAACAATCAGTACGGAATTATTATATTTGTTTATAAAATTTATTTTGGAGTAGTAATCATTCAAACTAATTTCTAAGACATTTTTATTGTATATTATATACATTATTCTGGAAGTGCGATTCATTACCATACTATCATATTTGGAAAGATGTTCAACATTAATATAAAAATAATCTTGATTTTTGATAGCTTCCATACTGAGAGGAGGGTTGTTTTGAGATATAAAAATAGCTTCTTCAGAAAATAAATTTATTGCTAGAATTATTAGCAAGAATAGAAAGATAAGCTTTTTCATCAATAAATGATCCTCCGTTGTTTAACTTTATTTAGCGTCCCTTTGCACCACTTTCCATCCATCTTAACTTTTTTCATCGGAAAACAAAACATCAAGAATTACATTTTTATTTATACCTTTAGGATTTTCTTTACTAATGTTGTAAGCCTCATTCAAAAGCTTTAGAGAGGCATCAACGTCGCTCTTTTCGCTGACAAACAACTTGGCTATTGTCTCTCCTTCTTCAACTTTATCTCCAAGCTTTTTGTTAATTGTTAAACCAACACTTTTGTCGATGATATCTTCTTTTTTTTGTCTGCCAGCTCCTAATACCATTGAGGCTAAACCTATTTTTTCGGTATCAATAAAGGTTATATACCCTTGTTCCTTTGCTTTGAATTCTAAAGTTTTTGGTGCTATATTAAGATACTTACTAGGATCATCAACTACTTCTTCTTTTCCACCCTGAGCTTTTATCCATTCTTTCATTTTTTCTTTTACTATACCATGTTCTATGTTTTCTATTAGTTTTTTCCTTGCTTCTTCATAGGTTATTATACCAGATAAAGAAGCCATATGAGAAGAGATTTCTAAACACAACTCAGAAAAATCTTTTGGACCTCTTCCTTTCACTGTATCTATTGCTTCCATTACTTCCAATGCGTTTCCAATGTTTTCTCCCAAAGGTTGATCCATATTGGTAATTAAAGCAATAGTATTTTTATCGTATCTTTTTGCAATCTTTAGCATGATTCTACCCAACTCTTTGGCATCTTCTAAGTTTTTCATGAATGCTCCCGAACCCACTTTGATATCCAAGAGTATTCCATCACTAGTTATGGCAAGTTTTTTACTCATTATACTGGAAGCTATTAAAGATAGTTCCTCAACGGTTGCGGTAGAGTCCCTTAACGAATACAACTTTTTATCTGCTGGGGCTATATTTCCAGTCTGTCCGGCCACAACAATCCCTACATTGTTCGCTATTTCAAAGAATTCTTTAGTGGTTAGAGAAGTTTTAAAACCGGGAATAGATTCAAGCTTGTCGATGGTCCCTCCAGTGTGCCCTAAGGATCTGCCTGATAATTTGGCTATTTTAACCCCTAATGAGGCAACCATAGGTGCTATTGCTATTGTAGTTTTGTCTCCAACGCCTCCAGTAGAGTGTTTGTCAATTTTTTTACCTGTGATTCTTGATAAGTCTATAATATCTCCACTTTTAAGCATTACATCCGTTAGATTATAACTTTCTTCCTCTGTTAAATGATTGAAGAAGATAGCCATTAACCAGGAAGAAACTTGATAGTCTGGAATACGGTTTTCTAAATAGCCATTGATCATAAAGGCTATTTCTTCTTTTGTGTTTTCTTTAGCATCCCTTTTGTTTTTTATAATATCGTATGCTCTCAACTTTAAGCCTCCGTTTCGATACTTGTTTTTAAAGGTAGTATAACTTGAAACAATGTGCCGTTGTTTTCTTCGCTATCTAAATATATTCTGGCATTATGGTTGTCCAAAATTGTTTTGACTATGTACAAACCAATCCCTAAACCCGGGACTTGCCTGCTTCTGGATTTGTCTACTCTGTAAAATAGATCGAAGATCCTTTTTAACTCTTTTGAAGGTATACCTATTCCTGTATCCTCAATTTCCAAAATTATGTTATTATCATTTTTGTACAATCTTAACCATACTTTTTTTTCGCCCTTTTCTTTCAATGCTGTAAATTTAAAAGAATTGTCTAAAATATTATACACTACCTGCAGGAGTCTATCTTCATTACCGAAAACGTATAGATCATCTTCTATTTCTTCTTCAAACTCAATGGACATCTTATCAGCAACAATTTTAAAGAAATCAAAAGCTCTCTTTACCGTATTAGAGAAATTGAAAAACACAAATCTTTTTTCTTCGCCTATATTTTTTTCCAATCTCTCTATATCTAAAAGGTCGTTAAACATTCTCGTTAATCTCGAAATTTCTTCTTCTATTTTTTTTAGGGGTTGATAAATTTCTTCATTTAAATTAGGTTCGTGCAATATCGTTTCTAAATACCCGCTTATAACGGATAAGGGTGTCCGCATTTCATGGGACATGATGGTTAAGAATTCTCTTCTTAGATCTTCTAAATTTTTTTCTTTCGTGATATCTAACAAAATAATAACTCTATAATTTTCAACATTTATTGATTTAACTTGACATCTGAAGTATTTTTTTTCTGGATAATAGAATGAAGTCTCCTCTTCCATGTCTTTATTAGTTTTAAAACTTTTTAAAGTCAATTCAATGAGATTATGATTATCAATTACTTCTGTTAATGACCTACCCACAAAATTTTCTGTTGTAAAAATATTTTTAGCAAAAGAATTGGCAAAATCCACCCTGATAATTTCATTTTGATTAAAAGAAACCAATATTATTCCTTCAGAAAGGGTGTCTAGAATCGAAAATATGTTCCTTCTTTTGTATTTTTCGGATTTGTATTTTTCTTCTAAATTTTTAATATATGAATTTAGTTGATGCAGAAGAAAATCATCAACAGGATTTTTTATGTTTATATTTATACTTTTTGCAATCTCATTTTTAAACCGTTGATGAGCATTTTCTTCTCTTCTCTTTCTCAAATAAGCATATATAAATAAAATATTTGTAATGACAAGTAATAAAATAACAATAATATATATATTGACCAATATTTTTCACCTGGTTTATTAATATTAATAAAATGCAACTGGAAAAAAGGCAGAGGTAATACCCTCTGCCATTGAATATTTAGTAGTTTCTTTCCTTTCCAGGATCTCTGAATTTATATCCTTTCCCTCTTACTGTAATTATGTATTTTGGATTGGAAGGATCTTCTTCAATTTTTGTTCTCAACCTTCTGATATGAACGTCTACTGTTCTTGTATCTCCGTAGTAGTCATATCCCCACAATTTATCCAACAATACATCTCGACTAAAGACCTTTCCTTCGTTTTTAGCAAGAAAAACTAGCAAGTCGAACTCCAATGGGGTAAGGCTAACTGGTTTGCCATTTACCCAAACTTCTAATCTTTCAGTGTCAATAATCAAATCCTTGGCTGTGATTTTTTTGGGTCCTTCTTCTTTCATTTGCGCTGATGCAGCTTGTCTTCTAAATATGCTTTTAATTCTTGCAATTAGTTCTCTTACATTAAAAGGTTTTGTGACATAATCATCACTACCAAGTTCTAACCCCGCAACTTTATCCGCAGCATCATCTTTTGCACTCAATATGAGCACAGGGGTGTTGCGGTAATCTTCGCTGGATTTCAATATTCTAATTAAATCGAATCCATCCATTGAACCTGGTAACATAATATCGACAATGAAAAAGTCGGTATCTTTTTCCTCCAATTTCTTTAAAGCCTCATCAGCAGACACAGCCGTTATTACTTCGTAACCTTCTTTAGTCAAGTTCAAAGATAACATTTCAGAGATCGCCGGATCGTCTTCTACTATCATAATACTTTTTTTTGCCACTTTTCTTTCCCCCCTTTGGGATATTTTTTGTGTTAATGTATTCAACAATTACTCATCTTTAGGTGTAACGCTCAGAAATTTGTCCCGACAAATTAATGCTCTCCATTTTGTGATTTAAGTTTTTTCTTAGAATCTTTTTGGAAACAATATTTCGAGTTAATTCAAAAGTTGCAATTTTGTCGATTTCATCAAATGCTTCTCCCTGAAAATGCACTTTGTTGTAGGTTACGTCAGTTATTTTTAACTTTATAAATACCTTAAAAGAATAAGGGGTCGAGGACAGATGATCTATACAACTATGTGAAACTACAGAAACCTGATCTTTTTCCAAAAGATCTTTTATAGTATTATAACTACATTTATGTATTTCTTCTAAAAGAGAGGAGGTGCTTAAAGCATGTAAACTTATAACTTCTTTATCTTCTGACCATAAATAACTTTCATCTTTTACCTTAAAGGAATAATTAAATTCCTTTCCTTTCAATGAGATTATTTTCTCTAGAAAGGTATTCATAATTTACCACCTTTTCTTCTTCCCGAGTTGAGGTCACACCAAAACTTTCTACATATTCTTTCAGATCATCCATATCTTTTTGTAATAATTCTTTTAATTCTTTTCCTGTGATAGTTTCTTTTTTTAAAAGATATTGGGCAATGAGTTGGAGTTTCTCTTTGTTTTCTAACAGTATAGATTTAGCCTTTTCATAGCTTTTATTTATTATTTGCTTTACTTCAGAATCCAGTTCTTTTGCAGTTTCATCAGAGTAGTTTTTTTCTCTAAAGAGTTCACGTGCTAAAAAAGTTTCCTCACTTTCGCTAGCCCAAGCTACAGGACCAATTTTTTCGCTCATGCCAAAACTTTCTACCATCCTTCTGGCCATTTCTGTAGCTCGCTTTAGATCATTTTCAGCTCCACTGGTTATTTCATCAAATATTATTTCTTCTGCAGCTCTACCAGCTAACATTACTGCAATATCATCGAGTATTTCAGATTTATTCATCAGATACCTATCTTCAGATGGTAACTGTAAAGTATACCCTAAGGCCGCGTAACCTCGAGGAATAATGGTTACCTTGTGTACAGGATCAGCATTTGGTAAGAATGTTCCTAAAATAGCATGACCTAGTTCATGATAGGCAACGACTTCTTTTTCTTGATCAGAAAGCACCCGCGTTTTCCTCTCTGGACCAACTATAACCCTTTCGATGGCTTCTTCGCAATCCTTCATTGTAATGAACTTTTCCCCATTTCTGGCTGCCAAAAGGGCCGCTTCATTGACTAAATTTTCTAAATCTGCTCCAACAAATCCTGGAGTAGCTCGGGCTAACACTTCTAAATCAACATCTGGTGCTATTTTTTTGCCTCTAAAGTGAATCTTTAATATGTCCTTTCTTCCTTCGGCATCAGGTCTATCAATTACCACTTTTTTATCAAATCTTCCTGGTCTTAACAAAGCTTTGTCTAGAACATCAGGTCTATTTGTGGCTGCCATAACTATTATTCCAATACTTGGATCGAATCCATCCATTTCCACTAAGATGGAGTTAAGGGTTTGCTCCCTTTCATCATGACCTCCTCCCAGACCTGCTCCCCTTTGTCTACCTACCGCGTCTATTTCATCAATAAAAATAATAGCAGGTGCGTTAGCCTTAGCTTGGTTGAAAAGATCTCGAACTCTTGCTGCTCCTACTCCAACAAAAAGTTCAACAAAATCAGAACCACTAATATAAAAAAACGGGACATCCGCCTCTCCAGCCACCGCTCTGGCGAGTAAAGTTTTACCTGTACCTGGTTCCCCTACTAAAAGTACACCTTTTGGCATTCTAGCTCCGAGCCTATTAAAAGCCTTTGGATCTTTCAAAAATTTTACAACATCTGTTAATTCTTCTTTCGCTTCCTTAACCCCTGCAACGTCCTTAAAAGTGGTGCGGGTTTTTTTGGGATCATATTTTTTGGCAGGGCTTTTTATAAAATTCATACCTTGATTTGCACCGCCCGCACTTGATCGAAACAAAAGGGTGAAAAGAAAAATAAGTAAAAAGACAGGCAAAAGAAACGTTAAGATAGAAATCCACCAACTATTTTCCAAGCTTCTGACATATTTAATCTCTATCCCTTGGTTTGCAAGTCCATAAACATACTGTTGGTCCGATAAAAGATTAGGAGCATATGTCTCGTAATAAAGCCCTCTTTGATCTTTTGCTCTAGCATAACCAGAGTCTTCTATTTCTAAAGAAACAATCTTTTTATCTTCCAACATTTGAACTAACTCACTATATTCTATTTTTGAAACATCTTGAGTACCGATAAGGCTGTTGACTCCAACGTATATAAAAATACCTATTGTTATATATATTAATAATAGCCAAAAAACTCTAGGTTGGTTTCTTTTGTTTTGCAAGACATAGACCTCCTCTTTTCTCACTTCTATAAGTATCTCAAATTTTAACAAGTAGAGTATCGCTTTTTTTCGTTATACTTAGTCCGTTTATATTTCTTACTCCGCCATTGCGCATTTTTATAATTTTCTCTGTTTCCTCCATATTTGGCGGATATTTACCAAACTTCAAAAAGGCAATTCTTAATGTTTCGGCATCAAAAAAATCATTTTCTAATTTTAATTGTAACAACTCTTTTCCTATCTCACTTCTTTCTTCAAACTTTCTTTTAACTTCTTCTCTGTAACTCCAGATGATTTTTGCAAGTCTAAAAAAACTTTCTTTGTACCTTGGATTGATCTTCTTAAAAAAAGGGGTAATTTCATATCTTATCTTATTTCTAGCATAATCTAAACAATAATTGTACTTATCTTCCACATACTCTATATTATTAATTGTAACATAATTTTTGATTTCTTCCAAGTCGATACATAACATTGGTTTTGTTATTTCTTCTTCTATAGGGATTAAACCGCCTAATCCATATATTCCGGTTCCTCTCAAAATTCTGTAAATCATTGTTTCAAATAAATCATCCATATGATGGGCGGTTGCTATTTTATTATAACTTAATTTTCTTAATGTTTCATAAAAAAACTCATACCTTAAGTTTCTTCCCCCTACTTCAACGCCCACCTTGTTTTCTTTTGAGTATGTAAAAACATCCACTTTTTTCGAAAAAAAGGGTATCTTTAGTTTCTCACAAGCTTGTCTCACAAAGGATTCGTCACTATCGGCTTCTTCTCTCATACAATGGTTTAAATGGGCTACAGATATTTCAAATCCCATTGCTTTCGATAATTTTGACATCACATGAAGCAAAGACATTGAATCTTTGCCGCCGGAAATTCCTAATAGAATTTTATCATATTTGTTAAAAATTTTATAGTCTTTTATAAATTTAAATATTTTTTTCTCAAAATCTTGGAGTATCACTTCCTCTTCTCCTTCCAACTCTCAAATCTGATAACGTCTATAAAAACAAAACAGCGTCTTAAGACGCTTAAAATACTAAAAAATATTGTGGAGCCGGTGAAGGGATTTGAACCCCCAACCTACTCATTACGAATGAGCCGCTCTACCGTTGAGCTACACCGGCAATTGACTTCGTTATTGACGATACATACAAAAAAACCCAACTTTTGAGGTCAAAAATGGAGGGCCTGATTATCAAAAAAATATAATATCCGGCTTAATGCGGAATTTCGCACTATTAAAGTGCCAAGCACCATTACGTGCACGAGATTCTTTAGGCCCTCCAATTCCTTATTTTACTATATAATTTCAAAAATGTCAACTGTGCGCAGATCCCTTTTTCTTTTGGGTGAGAAGCTGCGCGAAGAAGCTGAAACTCTTTCAACCTTATGGGGGGGAGCAGGGCGAAGGGTCGCTAAAACCCATTATACAAGATTTGTGTGATAAGATAACTCACCTTCGAAAAAATATGGTATAATCAAATTATCAATGGAAGCACTTCCTCCATCACGGGGGTAAAAGGCGAAAACACCAAGGCGCATTTCATCAGAAATATGAGCTTCAAAAATGAATTTGAAAATAGGGGAGATAGTAGATATGCAAGAGATGCCAGTCAATATATCGCTGGGTTTAAACATGGGAACGATTGCAGCGGCACTTTTTTTCATCGCTAATCTTTATGTGTTTTTTCATCTTATTAATCAAGTGGTTTCACCAAAAAAGCACTGGAAATGGTTAGACAAAATGAGAAATAGGTGGCACTCTGTGCATTATATAGGAAATGCTGCAGCATTTATCGCAGCTTTAGTACATGGCGTTTTAATGGTGCAGTATGCTTCGGTATTTCACTGGATACTAATAGCTGTCATGGCTTGGATGGTGTTTGCAGGTTTTACCATGAGGTTTACGAAAGCAAGTCCAAAGTTTAAAAAGACTCTCAGGATGTTTCATGCAAAATGGTATATGTTTGTGATTGTACTGGTACTGCTGATAGTAGCTCATATTGCTTCACTTGGATCTTTTCCGTATTCCTTAGGTTAGGATAAATAAATCTGTGACCTGGGCACGGATTTTTTATGATTTTAAAAAGATACAAAAGAAAAAATAAACTATGCAGAGGTGTTGGTATGAGTAAGCTTTTCACTCCGTTTAAGCTAAAGGGCCTTGAAATTAGAAATCGTATCATGATGTCTCCCATGTGCATGTATTCTGCTGGTGACGACGGTAAGCCAACTGACTGGCACTTTGTCCATTATGGTACCAGAGCAGTGGGAAGTGTAGGCCTTATCATGCAAGAGGCTACAGCCGTGGAAAGGAGAGGTAGAATTACTGGCAATGATTTAGGATTGTGGGATGATAGTCAAATCGAGCCTCTGAAAAAAATTGTGGATTTTGTGCATTCTGTAGGAGGCAAAATTGGTGTTCAGTTAGCTCATGCAGGGAGAAAGTGTGAAGTGAAAAACGAAAAGATTGTTGCTCCTTCGAGTATTAAGTGGAGTGACGAATATCCCGTTCCATCAGAGCTTACTAAAAATGAGATTAAAGATATAATTAGAGCTTTCGGTACTGCGGCGGCAAGAGCTGTTAAAGTTGGCTATGATACTGTAGAGGTTCACGCAGCTCACGGTTATCTTATTCATGAATTTTTGTCACCACTTTCTAACAAAAGAAGTGATGAGTACAGAGGCAAAATAGAAAACAGAGTGAGATTTTTGCGGGAAGTATTACTTGAGGTAAAGAAAAACATCCCTGATGATATGCCAATTTTTATGCGCGTATCTGCTACCGATTTTGTAGACGGAGGACTTGACATAAAAGAAACGATAGAGATAGTGAAACTTGTGAAAGACTTTGTGGATGTTGTGGATTGCAGTTCGGGTGGTCTCTTATCGCCAAGGATAGATTTATATCCTGGCTATCAGATAATTTATGCAGAAGCTGTAAAAAGGCAAACAGGAGTACCAACTGTGGCTGTAGGCTTGATAACCAGTCCAGAAATGGCAGAGGAGATAATAGGAAACGAGAGGGCGGATATGGTTGCACTGGGCAGAGTGCTTCTAAGGCAGCCGTACTGGCCTGTATATGCTGCCCATGAGCTTAAGGATGAGGATATTATAGCACGACAATATTTCAGAGGAAGATATACATAAAAGAGTATTCTTTGTGGGGGCTTTACAAAGTGGAATTTTTGTGATAAAATAATTGAGCAGAAGATGGGGACGTAGTGAAGCTGGTTATCATGCCGGTCTGTCACACCGGTGCTCGCGGGTTCGAGTCCCGTCGTCCCCGCCATATTTTAAAAAAGCGAACGTTTAACGTTCGCTTTTTTAAGTTTTTTTTAAAGTTTATACGATATTATTATTTTTGAATAATTAATACTCTATTTGTTTAATTTGTGATATAATAGAGGTGACAGATGGTTTACAAAATTAATGAGGGGGGGATTATATTAAAATGCAGAAAGAAATAGAAAAAGAATTTTTTATGGAAACTTTTCAAGAAATGGTAGATCTTTTGCAAGAAATAAATTGGGACGAAAGCGAAAAAGACTTTCTAACAAAGCTTTTAAAAATTGCTATAAAGATCATACCTGAAGCTGAATGTGGTTCTATTTGGCTAATTAGGGGAGCATTATATGAAGCTATAGTTGGAATTGGTTACGATGAAGATTTAATTAAAGAAATGGTTGTTCCTTTCAACGAATCATACGTAAGTAACCATATGGATAGAGATTTAATAGAGGTCCAGAATATTTTGGATTACAATTCCCCTGAAACCGATTTGTACAAAATCAGCAAAAAATTGCATAAAGAAACAAACCAAATGGTTACTTTAATTTCCGCTTTAAAAAATAAAGACAGTGTAATCGGGCATATATATATAGACAGCTTCCATGTTGACTCTTTCGATGATAATTCAAAAAAAATGCTTAGAATGTTCAGCAATTTAGCATCTATATTTTTGACTTTGAAAATCTTACGGGATTCAGAAAAAGAAACAGTAGAAACGAATTCTAATTATTTGAGTTTTATTAGTCATGAGTTGAGAACACCTTTGACTTCGATTGTAGGATTTGCTGAAACTATATTGAACAACGAAGATTTAAAGGAAGAGGAGATAAAAAATATAGTAAAAAAGATGCTATTTTCTGCTAAGCATATGAACGCACTTTTAGACGATATTTCAACTTTCAACAAATTGAATAGAGAGAAGAGATTGAATTTAGAAAAATTAAATTTAAAAAAGTTATTGTATGAGGTTTTATCAATGTTAGAGCCCACAGCATCCCCTGATGTTGAAATAAACCTTAATTTTCCCGTTGATATTCCGGTAGATATTGAAACGGATGAAACTAAATTAAATCAGATCCTTGTAAATGTAATAGGGAACGCAATGAAATACACCACAGAAGGTTCAATAGATATCCGTGTAGGTTACGAAAGCCATACAAAACATTTTGTAATCGAGGTAAAAGATACAGGGGCTGGGATTCCAGAAGATAAGTTAAAAGACATATTTAGACCATTTTTTAGAGTTTCTAAAGATAAGCCGGGAAGCGGTTTGGGTTTAGCAATTGTGAAAAAGAATCTTGAAATGCTCAAAGGAAGTATAGATGTAAAATCAAAATTAGGTAAAGGGACAACTTTTGTGATAAAAATACCTCAATCCATAAGTAGTATTGTAGATAAGTGTTAATCATAGTTACGCTGAACATATTTCTTCAAATAATTTTGGGAAGAGTACTTTTGGTTCACCACCTGTTTTTAAGGATCTATCCAATTCTTCTATATATATTATTATTTTTTCTATAGAAGTAGGGGAGTAGAGTTTCTCAACATTAATTTTTTTTACTTTGTCGTTTTTAAAATTGAATCCTAAGAAGGAAGCTACTCGTTGTTGTGAAACCATGCTTTCTTTACTGATTTTCATAACTTCAGACCAATTGTAATTAGTCTTTCTTTCCCCATTTAGTATCACGGCATATAGATCCAAAAAGTATTTATATAAATAATTTGCTAGGGCAATTGGGGAGAATGAAGAAGATTTTACAATCGACTGCAGCTTTATTAGGGAATTTGATAATTTCTTTGTTGCTAAATCATAGCAAAGTTCTTCGTAATTCGCTGTAGAAAAATAAGTAGAAACATCTTCAACATCTTTTATAGATATAATTTCCATATCGGAATATATGGAAAGTTTTTTAATTTCTTCATACAACAAATCCTCATTTTTCCCCACAAATTGTATTATTTTCTCGGCTGTTTCATCATTTAATTGTTTGCTTAACTTGTTTGCAAAATCTTTAAGCATTTCTATCCACAGTTCATCTTTCCAAGGGGGAGGAATCATTGTCTCTATTTTTTTATCAAAATTTATTTCTTTTAGATATTTATTTTCCTTTTGAATATCCAAAATGAGTGTGCCTTCAAAAGTATTTTCATAATGTTTCAGTAAGGAAGATATCTTTTCTTGATAGGGGATTTTGAAAGAATTGAAATCTGTAATTACTATGATTCTGTTTGTGGAAAAGATACTCCCCATAGTAAAAAGGTTGTTGATGTCTTCATCTACATAATTTTCTGGCGATAAGGTAACTATTTCAGCGTTTGGGGATTTCTTAATAATTTCTTCGATTGTAAGCCTTTTTTGTATAGTAGAGTTTCCCAATATTAATATTTTTTGCAACGTTAACTCTCCTTCAGTCGATTGTGTGAAGTTGAATGACTTCTTGATCATTTAGATACTTATATGGTGGGATAGATTGTGAAACAACGGTGTCCCCATTACCAGTGATTATTACATTGTTTTCTTTTATTCCTAAGTTCAACAGGACGTTGTAAGCTTCGGTTATAGGATAACCAATCAAATCTGGCATAATATCTTTATAAAAAACTTTTTGATTTTGGATTGTGTTACTTTCTTTAGCATATCTATAAAAAATGTTAGTTAAAACAGGTGCAGCTACTTCTCCACCATAAAATTCTTCTTTAGGATTATCGATAACAACTACAGCAGTATATATGGGATCAACAACAGGATAAAAACCAACAAACAACGAATAATAGCTACCTTCAACGTATCCTATGCCACTTTCCGCCTTTTGGGCTGTACCAGTCTTTCCACCTATTCTTAAACCTTCCTTATAGGCTTTTTGTGCGGTTCCTTCTATGACTGTATAACTCAACCAATCTTTTACCATTTTAGCGGTAGGTTCAGATATAACTTGTCTTTCTGAGATTTCTTTTTCTTCTAAAAAAGTTGGTTGTACATACTTTCCACCGTTAGGAATTATGTTGAAAGCTGATACTAACTGTATAGGTGTAATCCCAATCCCTTGACCTAAAGCAATCTGAAAAGGGGTTATTTCATACCAATCATCCGGATAAGGGACTACTCCGTTGATTTCTCCTTTGAATTCTATCCCTGTTTTTTTCCCAAAACCATAGGTTAAAAGTTTCTGATAAAGCCATTGATTAGAAAATTCTTCAAGTATTTTTCCCATTATCTGTGCTATCGCTATATTTGAGGAATAGGATAGAGTTTCTTTGAGCCCGATTTCTCCCATTCCATAGCCTTGGGATTCGGTCACCTTAAAGTTTTTTTTGCCTGTAGGGTAGTATTCGTAGCCAGAATAAAATTTATCGTTAGGATTTATTATATGTTCATCGAGCGCTGTAGAGATTAACAGTGGTTTAAGTGTAGAACCTGGTTCTATATACCCCATATAAGCAATATTCCAAGGATAAAGCGAAACACTCGATTTAATTTTACCTGTTTTACTCTCCATAATAACAATAACTCCGCCTTCTGCGGATTCTTTTTTTACAGTATTTAGAAGTTCTTCATATGCTATTTGTTGCATTTTCAAATCTATACTTAAACTTGTTGTTTTTTGACTATTTAAAATTCCATTATCTAATAAAAAAGGTTCGATTCCATAGGAGGCTTTATTCGCTTTTCCAATTAGTAAATCAAGAGAGAACAATTCATTGTAAACACGTTGAGTAACAGGGTATATTCTAGAGTATTTGTTTAAAATTCCCAGATCGATATAAGCTTCTTCATAGGTATCATATGTTCCCCATTTTAAAAATTTTATGTTTTCTATTTGTTCCTCACTAAACCTTTGATTCAGTATATATTTATTTTTTTTAAAGTCGTTTTGTGATTTCATAAAATCTAAATCTATCCAAGCTTCATATTTTTCTTGGTTATATACAATCATATTTCCATTAGAATCCACAAGTTGTGAATATTTATTGTTTTCTAATGAAGCTGAAAATTCGTTAAAGTCCTGTGCCAGAGAGTTATTATACACAAAAGTAAGGATAATAAGAAAAACATATCCTGAAAGAAAAAGGAAGGTAAAGATTAACCATTTGTGTTTCATAAGTCGATTATTTCTCCATAATATTTAAGATCTCGATATATTTGTCTATTTGGCTATCTAAGGCAGATATCTGTGATTCCATATTGTTAAGCTCCATCTGGGATTGGGCTATTATGGATTTATAATTCTCAATATTTTTACCGAAATTAAGAAAGATGGTAAGCCAAATGCCAACAGTTAAAAAGGCCAAGAAAACTAAAATGATTATAACTATATCGACAGACTTGACTTTAGATTTAGTCTTTTCTATTCCTTTGCTTTTTGCGAACGTACTTCTTTCCATAAAAACTCCCCCTAACTCTTGTCATTCTTTAAGCCCCTACATACTCAGCCACCCTCAATTTGGCACTCCTGCTTCTTGGATTGTTTTTAATTTCTTCTTGCGTAGGTAAAATAGGTTTGGGAGTGAGAAAATCATATTTTTCATTATTTTTGAAAAAATTTTTGACAATCCTATCTTCCAGTGAATGAAAGGTTATTACAGCTACTCTTGCTCCAACCTTTAAAAAATTTTCAAATTTAGCAAGGGTTTCTTCGATATTTTTTAATTCTTCATTAACTTCTATTCTCAGAGCTTGGAAAGTTTTGGTGGCAAAATGTCTGTGCCTTTCGTAAACTTGCGTACTAGGTAGTCCTTTTCTAATAGCGTTTACTAATTCTTGTGTGGTATTTATAGGTCTGTTTCTTACAATGCTTTTTGAAATACTGTGAGCAAACCTTTTTTCCTCCCCATACTCAAAAATGATGCGTCTGAGTTCTTCTTGTGAATAATTGTTAACTATGTACGCTGCATCTTTTTTCGCTTGGTTATCCATTCTCATGTCTAACGGTTCGTCTTTAGTAAAAGAAAATCCTCTATTTTCACCTTTTAACTGAAAGGTAGAAACCCCTAAATCCATTAAAAAACCATCAACTTTATCAATACCTAAACCTCTCAAAACCATGTCTATATCTTTATAAGATGATTTAATCAATACTACGTTATCCGATAAGTCTTTTAACCTTTGTTCTGCGATTTCCAAGACCTCATAATCCACATCGACTCCAATTATTCTAGCCATCTTATCAGTGAATTCTAAAATAGCTTTTATATGTCCACCTTCACCAGCAGTGCAATCAACATAAATGCCGTCTTTTTTAGTTATCAAATAAGATAAGACTTCCTCCACCATTACACTTTTATGAAAATCATCGTATTTTCTTACTATTATTATACACCTCTTTCGCTGAAAAACAAATTAATTTATCACTTGTATTTTGCAAAAAATAACAGTTCTTCTTCTATGAATTCATCTATTTCTCCATCCAATACAGCTTGAGCGTTAGAGGTTTCATACTCTGTTCTTAAGTCTTTAACTAAAGTATATGGATAAAGAACATAAGATCTAATCTGATTACCCCAGGAAATATCCTTTACTTCCCCACGTAATTTTAATCTTTCTTCTAATTTTTTCTGATGTTCTAACTCATATAATTTTGCCTTTAAAATTTTTAAAGCGGTGGCTTTGTTTTGATGTTGTGAACGCTCGTTTTGTACCGCTACAACTATACCTGTTGGTAAATGAGTAATCCTTACTGCTGAATCTGTTTTATTAACATGTTGGCCCCCTGCTCCACCTGATCTATACGTATCTATTTTCAGATCATCTGGATTTATTTCTATCTCAACATTTTCATCAAATTCTGGCATCACAGATATCGATGCAAAAGAAGTGTGCCTTCTTCCATTGGCGTCAAATGGAGAAATTCTCACTAGTCGATGTACACCACTTTCATACTTTAATTTACCGTAAGCATAGGGACCTGAAATTTTTATGGTTGCGCTTTTTATTCCTGCTTCGTCTCCTTCTTGAAAGTCTATAGTTTCAATGTCATAATTATTTTTATCTGCCCATCGAGTGTACATCCTCAATAGCATAGATGCCCAATCCTGCGATTCTGTTCCTCCCGCACCAGGATGTAGGCTAAGAAATGCATTTGCGTCATCATATTCTTCGGATAATAACATCCTTAATCGAAAAGAACCGATCTTTTTTTCAATAACTTTTAAAATTGCTTCAACTTGGGCGGTCATTGATGGATCATCCTCTGATAATTCAACCGCTATTTCTAATTCCTCAAAATCGTTCTCCAATTTTTTGAATTCATCTATTTCATCTTTTAAATTTTGTGCCATTTTGGAGACCTTTTTGGCTCTATTCTGATCATTCCAAAAGTTTGGCTCCATCATTTCTTTGTCAAGTTTTTTAACTTCTTCTTCTGCTTTATCTATATCAAAAATTCCTTTTAAATCTTCAAAGTTTTCTTTCAATTCATCTATTTTAACCTTCGTTTCGTACTCTATCATCTGATCACCTCTTAAAAATGGTTTCAATTACTATCTCTTAACTTTATACCTTTTTTTAATCTTGTTGGATGGTTTAGTGATATTTTTACTTTTAGATCTCCCATTATCGTTCGATTCATCAACCGCTGATACGTTGTTATGTACAAAGTTCAAGCTGGCGTATATTCTTTTTGCTTCCCTTTCTTCTTTTTCTGGAACTACTTTTGCTATTCTCATTAAATAATTGACTATTTCGTCATATATACTGTCAACCATCTGGTCAAAAAGTATATACGATTCTTTTTTAAATTCCATAACAGGGTCTTTTTGACCATACGATCTTAATCCTACAGCTTCCTTTAGCGCTTCGATAGAATCTAAATGGTGCCTCCATTTTTCATCTATTATTCTTAACATAACAAATTTTGCGACTTTATTAAAATCTTCTCCAAACTCTTCTTTTTTGTATTGATATCTTTTCCAAAGTAAATCAAAAATTTCATCCTCTATTTCCTCACGCGTGTTCCCCTTTATGTCAGAAATTATTAAATATTGTTTCAACTTTTCTGAAATACTACTTTTGTTGTATTTTTCTTCAACTTCGTCCCATGAGGATTCCACTATTCTTTCCACAACATCCGTAAAGATTTCTTTTATGTGATCATCATAGTTGCCTTGTTCAAGGATCCAATCCCTATGGTTGTATATTACAGATCTTTGTTTGTCCATTACAGAGTCGAATTCGTACAATCTTTTTCTTATCGAGAAGTGTATTCCTTCAATTTTCTTTTGTGCATCCCGAATAACTTTACTGAGCATTTTATGTTCAATGGGTTGACCTTCTTCTATTTTTAAGGCGGTCATCATGTTTTTCATTCTGTCCCCACCGAACAATCGTAATACATCATCCTCAAAAGAGATAATAAATCTTGATTCACCAGGATCCCCTTGTCTACCAGATCTTCCTATTAATTGGTTGTCTATTCTTCTGCTTTCATGTCTTTCTGTACCTAAAACAAAAAGACCTCCAAGCTCTTTGACCCCTTCTCCCAATTTAATATCGGTACCTCTACCCGCCATATTCGTGGCTATGGTAACGGCGTTTTTTTCTCCTGCATGAGCGATAATTTCTGCTTCCCGTTCGTGGTATTTTGCATTCAAAACTTCATGCTTTATTCCTCTTTTTTTCAGTAGTTCACTTATGATTTCACTGTTTTCAATGGATGTAGTTCCAACTAATACGGGTTGACCTTTTTGGTTACGCTTTTCTATTTCATCAATTATTGATTGATATTTTTCTTTTTGGGTTTTAAAAATTAAATCGTTTTTATCTTCCCTAATAACAGGTTCGTTGGTAGGGATAACAACAACTTCCGTGTTGTAGATCGCTTTGAACTCGTCTTCCTCAGTTTTCGCAGTTCCAGTCATACCTGATAATTTTTCGTACATCCTAAAATAATTTTGGAAAGTTATTGTGGCAAAGGTTACACTCTCTTCTTTTATTTTTACTCCTTCTTTTGCTTCTATAGCTTGGTGCAATCCTTCTGAATACCTTCTTCCAGCTAACAATCTTCCTGTAAATTCATCAACGATGACAACTTCTCCATCGCGAACGATATAATCTTTATCTCTTTTGAAAAAATTTATTGCTTTTAAGGCGTTCAAAAGATGAAACAAATACTTAATGTTGCTTGGATCGTATAAATTATCGACGGATAACAGTTTTTCTGCCTTGCTTATCCCTTCTTCAGTTAATGCCAAAGTCTTTTGTTTTTCATCGATAGTGTAATCTTTTTCGACTATGAATCTCTTCGCCAAAGAGGCAAATCTTCTGTAAAGTTCGGAGGGAGTATCCGAAGGACCCGAAATGATTAACGGTGTCCTTGCTTCATCTATTAAAATGGAGTCAGCTTCATCAACTATTGTAAAGTAATGGCCTCTTTGAACTTTGTCGGTATTTTCGTAAACTAAATTATCCCTTAAATAATCAAATCCAAACTCATTAGCAGTTCCGTAAGTTATATCAGCTTGATACGCTTTTTTTCTATCTTCTTTGTCCATGTTGGCTTGAATGTATCCTACGCTCAAACCTAGATACTCATAAACCGGTCCCATCCAATTCGCATCTCTTTTAGCCAGATAATCATTATGTGTAGCCAGATGAACATTTTTTCCTGTTAAGGCATTTAGATATATTGGAAGGGTTGCAACTAAAGTCTTTCCTTCCCCAGTTTTCATCTCGGTTATCTTACCCTCATGTAAAGCTATGCCTCCCATTAACTGTACATCGAAATGCCGCATGCCTACTGTTCTTCGTGAGGCTTCTCTTACGACAGCAAAGGCTTCGGGTAAGATATCATCCAAACTCTCACCTTGTTTTAACCTGTTTTTAAATTCCAAGGTCTTACCAGATAATTCAGTGTCGCTGAGAGATTTCACGCTTTCTTCCAATTCATTTATTTTATTTGCGATCTTTGAATATTTTTTAAGTAAACTTTTATTCTTGTCTATCAGTCCAAAAAGCATAAATAATGCACTCCTTTCGAATCAAACTTTCTAAACTATAATTTTTTTATCTTATTTTTATTTCTACTGTATACATCCCATCATTATCGTATTCTTCTTTTATTAACCAGCTATCTAAAGAACCATAAAAATTCTTTGATAAGTAATTTGAAATATCTAAAATTAATAGATTATCGAGTTCTTCTTTTCTTTCAATTTCTCTATAATATTTTGTGTTTTTAAATCGAGATATTTCCGACAAATAGACATGCATCTTATCGGGTAAAACGTTTGAAAATATGAATTCATCTTCTACAAAATAAAGGTAAACTTGGTTTTCTACACTTTGATTAGACCAAAGATAATAATTATAAGTTCCAATCTTTCCTTCTTCCAGATTTCGTGCTTCTGCAAATTCTTTGAGCTTTGAAGTATCAATTGATGCTTCAAAGAATAAGTTTAGTTCGTTATTACTTATGCTTTGTGAACTAACGGCTATAAACTCTTCTTCTTTGATAATATTGGCGATAAATCCTATAACATTTATGCTTTCCTCGTCCAAAGGGGTTAAAAATTTTTCAAAATACGATTGAAAATCGTTTTTATTTAACATTTGTATGTTCAAAACTTCTCCAAACAATTTCTTGTTTTCCAAAAGTGTCAAATCAAAATTTTTCTTGGTACCTCTATAGTCTTTAGACTCAAATGTTGCCTTTAAGGTTCTCGATTCAACGGTAATGTAAAAATCCCACGGTTTATTTTCATTTAAAATATTTTCCAGCGAGCCAGATACTAAACCCTTTGAATTATTATTATAGGTTGTCGGTTCCATGTTCAGAAAGATGCCCTCATCATTTTTTTGAACAGCAAAATTTTTTTCTTCTAAGGTGTATAGGTCATTGCTTACTTTATTAGCACCAAAGATCTTTGTAAAGATTTCATCGAAAACTTCGTATTCGGCAGAGTATATGGCAATACTTTTCGAATTAACGATCATGTCAAATAGAAGGTTAAAATAGTTCGGATTAAATAATTCGCCGAACGAATAGTCTTTATCCGAATAAAATACCATCGGAGCATTTAAAAAATTCTGAATATTTGTATTCGTAGATTCTAACGTCGTTGAAAGTAATTCTTTGATATAATCCTGCCCTATTCCTTCTGTAGAGTTTACAAATCGATAAAAAGGCACAGTTTCATAGATTTCAGTATAAACATCTAAAGGACTTTTTACACTTATCGTTGTTTCTCCAAAGGTGAATAAAGCAACTAAAATCAAAAAGTTGAGGATAATTGATAATTTCTTTATTTTATTTTTTCCTCCCTCTTGTTTTCTATTTAGTCTTTAGAACCTCTAAAACCTGTTTTAGCGCCCCTTCGCCCCGCTTCCCACCCATGAGGATAAAGGAGACTTTACCCCTTTTGCTTCGCTTCCTACCCACATTTATTTCTAAGATATCTTATTCAACACTCATTTTGAATTTTGAAATGGCTGAGTTGAGATTTTGAGAAAGTTTTTCTAATTCTTGAGCTCTTTCATTAAGTGAACCAGCGTTTTCAGACTGACTTTGCATCAACATCTTAATTTCTTTAATTTTTTCGCTAGTTTCATTTACCGTTCTAGCTATTCTTTCCATAGAAGAACTCATCTCTTGCGTACTGGCACTTTGCTCTTGCGAACTAGCAGTTACGTTTTCTACCCCTGAAATCATCCCGTTTATCTCACCTAATATACCTTCAAATTGTTCTCGAACCTTGAGGGCTTCATCATTTATTTCTGCAATAGTATTTACGGTTTTATTGGTTACATCGTTAACATTGTTTGTACCTTTTTTTAGGTCCTCTAAAATGTTGCCGATTTTGTCCGTTGCTTTACCACTTTCTTCTGCCAATTTTCTTATTTCATCTGCTACAACAGCGAATCCTCTTCCCGCTTCTCCAGCCCTTGCAGCTTCTATCGCTGCGTTCAGCGCTAACAGGTTCGTCTGTTCGGTTATGGAATTTATAGTTTGAATAATATTTTCAATATTTTCTGCTTTTTCCAAAAGTTTTGAAACATTTTCTTCTGCTTCCTTGGATTGCTCTACACCAACTTCTATTTTCTTTACTATATTGTGAATACTTTCCATTCCTATATTAGCTTGGCTTTGTGTCATTTCAGCTGAATTGGATAACTCTTGTGCAGCGGAAGATAAACTTTGTGCTGAAGAGGCAATTTCTTCAATACCGGATGTAATCTCTTCAACTGAAGAGGCACTATCTTCCGAAATTAACTCTATATTTTTTGCTTCGTCGAGAACTTCTTCTGCCGAATTTTTGAATTTTTGCGAGGTTTCTTTTAATTCTTTTGAAGATGTTTCAACTCTGTTAGAAACATCTTTTATGCTTTCAATCGTATCTTTTAAGTTATCTCGCATCTTACTGAACGATTTAGCCATTTCACCCACTTCGTCTTTGGACTTGCTTTCGAATTTTACATCCAAATTTCCTTCCCCGAATTTTAATAAAACGTTTGAAAAATCTTTTATTGGTTTTGAAATACCTTTTCCAACAAAGTAGGCGACTACTATTGCTACAATAACTCCTATTATGGTTATTAGGATTATAAGCAACGTTAAACTATTTATCTCACTGTATATTTCACTCTGAGGTAAATTTAGGAACAAAATCCAGCCATTGGATAGCTTGGAATAACTCGTTAAAAACTCTTCGCCATTTAGTCTTTCTACAAAAGTCCCTTCTGTATTGGAGCTTATTGTTTCTAAGTAATCTGTTATTTCACCTTCTATACTCTTTCCAGATTCATAAAGAGGATGAGAAATTACATTAAAATTATCATCTACTAAGTAGGCATATGCTTTTTCGTATCCTAAATCTTTTTGAATGAGGTTGGCAAAATATTCCAATGGAAAACTCATCCCAGCAACACCAACAAAAGTCCCATCTTCTGGATCGAAATAAGGAACAGAATAAGTAATTACGTTAGTCTGTAAATATTCGTCAAAGTATATATCGGTCCAAACACCTTCACCTTTGTCCCTTGCTTCAAAAAACCACTGATATTTTTTATTTTCCAGGTTAAAAGTATCGTCTAATTTTATATATTCATTTTCTAAACTTTTATCTTCGCCTTCAATGTAGTAAAGGGAGTACAATTCTTTTGTCCTTAACATATCTGGATTGAAAACTATAAAAGAGGTTGCATTACCTTCTATTTTTTGCGAAAAATTCTTGGGTACATCCTTAGCTCTATCCAAAAACTTTATCACTTCAGCATTAGAAAAACTTGCTATAAAAGGATCAAATCCCAAAAAGGCAGAGTCACTATAATTATCCACGACTATTTCGATAATACTTATTTGTGAAACTAGATCAGATGCAAGACTCGCAGTTAAATTTTCTACCCCGCTTAGTGAGTATTCTTCTAAAAGAGAAGTGGATCTGAAAATTGATACAAAACTTATAACGGTTACCAAGACGATCACCAACAAGGTTGAAGATAAAATAATCTTGGTGCTGATTCTTTTCAATGCAAACTCCCCCTTTGAAATATGTATCAGGTTAAATTGAAACGCCCAAGGTGATTCTAACGATGAAGCCTATAAAAAAGGTTAATCCTGCAACACCTAAACTTATCCCTGCCATTTCAAGAAATCTACTTTTGAAGTTTAGATCCTTTGCTACAGAGATATAAAAATTGAAAACTAATATTATTATAACAGCTGTTAGTAAAGTTATAATTAAACTTAAAAAATATTTATTTGGCATTAACAAATAAGGAAGAATTAAAAAAAATACGGTAATTATATATGCGATTCCCGTGTAAGCTGCTGATTTTAATGCTCTTTCATCGTTTTCTGCTCTTTTTGATAGATACTCGGATGCCGCCATTGACAATGATGCAGCTATCCCTGTTATTAATCCAGATGTAGCTATTATTATTCCGTTTTGAAGGGCAAAGGTCAAACCAGCTAATGCACCAGTCAATTCGACCAATGCATCGTTTAAACCCAGCACAATCGATCCCACATAATTCAATCTTTCTTCTTCTATCATTCCTAAAAGTTCCTGTTCATGCTTATCTTCTTCTTCCTCAATCTGTTTTGCTTCTGGGACTACGCCGGAAACATCTTCGTAGGAGATCTGAGCCCTTTCTTCACCCTTTTCCATAAGCTTCAAACTGAAGGTTAATCCAAGTATTTTAGAAAGAATGAAATAGAATATAACTTTTATGTAATTTGGTTTTACATCTTCGTTCGTATAACTTTTCCAAAAATCGTGATGTTTTAATTCTTCATTCGCTATGCTTTCTAAGACTTTTTTATTTTTAGGATCTTTAGTAGATCCAGCTAACCTTTTATAAATCATATGTTCCGTTATCTCGGCCTTTTGGAAATTTAATAAATGTTTTTTTGTTTTTGAGTCGATTTTTGATTTTTCCATTTTAGCACCTCCGATTAAAAATTTTTTTATTCTTCATAGTTTTTATACATTTCTTCTATGTCTTTTTCGTATCTTTTCAATATTTCTAAGAGTTTTGGGTTAAAATGTTCTGGTTTTGTTCTGTTATCCCCGTGTAACAATACTTCAATAGCCTCTCTATGCGAGAAAGCTTTTTTATAACTTCTTTTTGATCTCAATGCATCGTATACATCTACTAAGCCAACAATCTGAGCTTCAATGGGGATCTGTTCACCCCTTAATCTGAAAGGATACCCAGAGCCATCGTAATGTTCGTGATGATAAAGGGCAATTTTTCTTGCTGTTTCAAAATATGGATCATCCAACAAATTATCGGCATATAGCGGATGTTTCCTTACTTCTTCCCATTCTTTTTCGTTTAGTTTACCAGGTTTGTTTAGTATCTCGGCAGGAACAAAAAGTTTCCCCACATCGTGAAGGGAAGAAAAGTCTCTTATCTTTTCAACTTGTTCTTTGGGTAAATCTAATTTTTCGGCAAAAAAAGCAGATAATTCACTCACACGGTAAATATGTTTCTTACTGTTTTCATCGTGTGATTCTGCTAATATTGAAAGCTTGCTTGCAAAGGTTGTATAAGCATTTTTAATCTCTTGCGTTCTTAATCTGTTGACAAAAAACATTTTTGCCACATTTAACAAGGAATCAAAAAATTTAACTGATTCTTCAGAAAAATTCTCATCGCTACCTTTTTTAATGTCAAGTGAAATATTCAAATCCCGGTTTTCATCTATTTTTATTGTTTTTAGTAGAGTAAATTTTATTGGTTTGGTAAATTTGTACATTAAGTTTAATACATCTTTAGGCATTCTTTCTTCATCCAATGAAAGTACGCTATCAAGTACCTTAGATTCTTCAACGATAAAAGCATAACTTTTTTTAAGGTCTAAACTTTTTAAACCGTTAATATCATGACCCAACGTAGCTAAAAATCTCCAACTATCTCCTTCTATTATCGAGGCACTGCCATAATCAGCTTCTGGGATTTCTATGATTAAAGTATTTAAAAATTTCTGAAAAAAATCTTTAACTTTTACCTTTTCATCTCCTACTTCTGAGATAATTTCCAATAGATGTATTATTTTATTATTCAGTTGTTCTATCTCCTGATAACTACTCTCTATTTCCTCATTTTGTGACATCAACTCTTCGTTGTAGGAGGTTAATTGTTCATTTGCTGCGGTAAGTTCTTCATTATAACTTTGAGCTTCTTCCTTTGCCTCATTTAATTCATTCAAAAGAGAGTAAAGTTTTAAATTATCTTCTCTTAGAATATATATAAATATAATGGAAAAAGGCACTAGAATCATTATTATCCAAAAAATAATAGGGTAATTTTCATAAAAAGAAGGAGGTTTGTTCTGGATTGTTGAATTTACTGGTAGGCTCTTGATTGAAATACCAAATCTTTCTAAGGCAGGAAAGTTAAAAACGTATTTATTATCTGGGAAGTAAATTCTTGGCAACTCTTTAATATCAACTCCGCTTAATAAGTCTATTGCTATCTCTCCAGCTTTCCGCCCTTGATCGTATGCGCTGGTAATTTTACCTCCTACTACGTTGTTGCCCATGTAAACGCTTGAGGTAGTATAAATGGGAAGCTTCTCAAATTCTCCCATATATTCTTCTACTTGGGTATAATCATAAAAATTTCCATAAATATCTTTACTAAAAGCCAAAAGAAGCGCTATCGAGTTTTTCAAAGGTGTATCGAGCTCTTGTTTTATTTGATCCAATGAATCTGTAAGAAAGATAAAATTAATACCCTTAAATTGAGGTGTTATATCATTTTCCACTTCTTGCTTAAAAAGCTCACCTGTTTTTGTCTGATTATCAACAACTACATAAACATTCTTTGTGGTTGGATGAAGATCTAGAGCTAATTCTAATGTTTCTTTTATATCATGAATCTCTACGATACCGCTTACAAAGTCTAATTTACTCAAATCGTATTCTTGATAGTAATTGATCCCAGTATATACTATAGGAATCCCCAAAAAAAGTGATTCATAATTAGATAAAACAAAATCAAAAGCGTTATTATCCAGTGCAATAACGACATCAAATGTAAAACCACCAAATTTTCTTTCAAAGTACTCTTTGAATATGTTTAAGCTATTATCATCACCAAACCTTTTGCTATCAAGATATTCTACATATATATTTATACTTTCTTCATCTTCTAAAATTGAATTTATACCCTCTAATTCCCTATCTGACCAAGATAAACCTGGATTATACGAATTTAAAATTAGGACAGTAGAGGCTAAAGAATAAATCCCAGACAAGATAAATAGTAACAACAAGAATAGAGCTTTATAATTTTTTTTCACAAGGGGACCTCCTAAGTATAATGAGTGCAGATTTGCATTTTTATCATACTTGCGATATTATATCACAAATTAGAAAACCTTAAAAGTAGAATAATTTTCGTTGTTAAACTAAAATTATTCTAATGTTATTATATCGGTAACATATATATCTTATCATTTTACTAGGGTTTAAGCCGATAAATTTGTTCAACTTATATTTTTATCATTATGTTTCCTTTGAAATTATCGGCTAATTTTGTGTAAAGTTGAGTGTATAAGGAGGGGGTAGTATGTCTAAACCATGGTTGATAGTTGTTGGGATTTACCTTGTAATAATGGCTATTGCTGGTTTTAGTGTTGCAACCATGCCAAATTGGCATGCGTGGATAGACATTATCGTTGGTATTATTGCTTTGATAGTTGGTTTTATGGATAAAGGAAAGAAAGGTTCAGCAGCGTAGAATTTTAATTTCATAGATTTTTACAAAACACAAAAGAGGCTTAGATTGTTTTGCCTCTTTTGTGTTCTTAATGAATGGGGCTGTTCAGAGAGAAATAAAAACTCTTTTATCCTTATGGGTGGGCTGCGTTTGCTGCAGTATGCAAATTATGTTTTAAATGATTTTGACCTTGAATTTAGGGTTTTTAAGGGGCTTGCTCCTTTGCAGCCTTGTGCAAAAAGCTTTTTTAAAATAAAGTTTGATTTTGAACTTAGGGATCTTAAGGGGTTTACCCCTTAATGTTCGGGCGAAGGGGCGTTAGATCTATATTTTAAATAAACCGAGGTGTCTTGCTTGCCTTTTGATGGTTTGGTATTACATAAAGTATTGAAAGAAATAAAAGACAACATTGTGGGGGATAGAATTAAAAATATATATCAACCTATAAAAACCCAAGTGTTAATTCAGTTTTCTCAAAGTTTTGTACTTCTTTCATTAAAAAGCCCTTCATATGTGATCTTACTTTCTCAAAAACCAAACGTACCCATACAACCAGCAAACTTTGCTCAGTTTTTAAGAAAAAAAATAAGAAACGGAAGAGTGATAAATGTCGAACAGTTAGGTTTAGACAGGATAGGGTTCTTTGAAATTGAAAGCTACGATCAAGAAAACTCTACTATGCGAAAATATAAGCTATTTTTTGAATTAATGGGAAGAAATTCCAACGTAATACTCGTTAACGAAGATAATAAAGTAGAAGAATCTTTAAAAAGGGTTTATAAAGAATTTAGACCCATAATTCCAGGAGTTAAATACCTACCTTACTACGATGATTCTCAAATAAATATATTGGAAGTAAATATAGAAAACATTGAAAATATTGATTATGATAGACTCATGGGATTTTCTAAAAAATCAACAGGGTTTTTGAAAGAAATAGGTATCCAAAGAGCTGTAAAAGACCTCAAAAAGCCTTATCTTTTTTACTTCAAAGAGGGGAACACATATGATTTCTCCGCAATAACCCCGAATAATTTTAAATACGAGGGATTAAAACCATCAGAGGCATTGCTCAAAGTCTTTCAAGAAAGGGCTAATCAATCACGACTATTGGAAATAAAAAGGGATTTGGAAAAAAGGGTAAAAAGTGAAATTGACAGATTAGAAAAGACAAAAGAACAAATATTACAAGATTTAAATGAAGAAAAAAGTCTAATGGATTTAGAAAAAAAGGGAGAACTTCTTCAAACGTATCTCTACAAAATAAAAAAAGGTGAAAGATACTTTACAGTAACCGATTGGAATACCGGTGAGGAGGTCACAATAGAGATAGACCCCCTTTTATCACCAACGCAAAACTTGGAAAAACTGTATAAAAATATAAAAAGAACAAAGTCAAGAGTCGAGCATGCTAAAAAAAGAATAAAAAAAGTGAATAACGAACTCGAATATTACAATCAGTTATTTGAAACAATCTCTTCCGCAGAAGAAATTGAAACCTTAATAGAGATAAAAGAAGAAATGAAAGATATAGGACTGATAAGTGAAAACAAAAAATCTAAAAGGGAAAGAAAAGTAAAAACAACTTTTCGGAAATTTAATTACAAAGGGTTTGAAATACTAGTTGGGAAAAATAACAAGCAGAACGATGAATTAACAAGATCAGCCGCACAAGCCGACATCTGGCTTCATACACATGAGATCCCAGGTTCTCATACAATAATAAAATCTTCTGGTAAAGAAATACCAGAAGAAGTAATAGATTACGCAGCAAAAATCGCTGCCACATTTTCTAAAGCAAAAATGTCTTCCAATGTAGCGGTTGATTACACTCAAAGAAAAAACGTATGGAAACCAAAAGGAGCAAAACCAGGAATGTGGTTGTATAAAAATTATGAAACCATTATCGTTGAACCTTTTAGAGAAATACCTGAAAAACCTTAACCTTTATACCCCAACAACTTTGAAATATTTTCGGCGCATTCTTTGACATAGCGGATGTATTCATCTACTTTTTCCTCTTCGGCTCGAGAGGTACTCATCGAAATACTTACACCCGCTATAACTTTTTTATCGTAATTAAAAATAGGTGCCCCTATACAAAAGATCCCGGTTTCGTTTTCTTCGTTATCTACTGCGTACCCTCTTTCTCTTATTTTCTTAAGTTCATTTTTCAATTCATTAGGATCAGTAATCGTGTTTTTACCCCTTTTTTTCAACTCCGCATTTTCCAGATATTCTTCTATTTCCTTTTCAGGTAAATGCGCCAAAATAGCTTTTCCAAATCCTGTTGCATAAAGGTTCATCTTCATTCCGATCCTTGACATCATTGGTAAAGAATTAGGGCCTTCTATCTTTTCTATATATATTCCTTCATAGCCTTCTTTAATAGCCAGATGCACTGTTTGACCTGTTTTCACCATTAAATCAACTAGGTGTGGATGTGCAATCTCTCTAAGATTTATTTTTTTTAAGATAATACTTCCATACTCCACAAGTTTAAAGCTCGGGAAATACGATTTATCGCTATTCTTTGACAACAAGCCTCCTTTGTGCAAGTCGTCTAAGTACTTATAAGCATTAGATATAGACATATCAAACTCTCTTGCAATTTCTGTTACATTAACTGGTTTTGGTGAATAGACTATATAATCTAATACCTCCAGAACTTTTCTGATAGTTTGAATAGATTTTCACCTTCCTATCTATAAAATACCAAATTTGATTATATCACAAATTTTAAGAATCGAAAGGACTTTGAAGCCCTTTCGATTTTGTAGTTTTATTTGATAGCATTTTCGTCTATCTTTGAACCCTGCCTGTGGAATCTCCTTTTGTTAGAGTTTTCACTTCTTCTACTGTAACGTGGTTAAAATCTCCGATTATAGAATGCTTCAAACATGAGGCAGCTGTAGCAAATTCTATTGCCTCTTGAGGAGCGTAATTGTTTATTAATGCATATATCAACCCTCCAGCAAAGGAATCTCCTCCCCCTACTCTATCAACTATGTGAATTTGATATTTTTTGGAGCAATAAAATTTGCTGCCATCATAATATAGGCCTGACCAACCATTATCAAAAGCAGAAAAGCTTTCTCTTAACGTTATAGCGACTCCTTTCAAATCAAACCTATCAAAAATTTGCTTGGCCACATCTTTATAATCGTCTAATTTTAGATTGCCTTTGGCCACATCAGAATCTTTAGCTTTTATATTGAATACCTTTTCTGCATCTTCCTCGTTCGCTATGACTATATCGACATATTTCATAAGTTCTGACATCACTTCGTTTGCTTTTTGTGGTGACCACAGTTTTTTCCTATAATTCAAATCACAACTAACAATAATTCCTTTATTTTTTGCTGTTTCCACCGCATCAAGGCATGCCTGTGCCGCATTCTCGCTCAATGCAGGTGTTATCCCTGTAAAATGAAACCACTTTGCCTCATCTAAAAACTTTTCCCATTTGTATTCTGTAGGTTGAGATTCTGCAAAAGATGAATATTTTCTATCATAAATGACTAAAGAAGGTCTTTGAGATGCTCCAAATTCGTGAAAATAAATACCTAATCTTTCTCCACCTCGAACTATATAATCAGTTTTTACCCCATATCGCCGAAGATGATTTATTGCCGATTGCCCTATCGGGTTGCCTGGAACTTTTGTCACAAAATAAGCATTTTCTCCATAATTGGCAAGAGAAGCGGCAACGTTGGCCTCACCGCCACCGTAAGTTACTTCAAAAGAATCTGTTTGAACAAATCTGAAATAATTTGGGGGAGAAAGTCTCATCATAATTTCACCAAAAGTAACAATTTTGCTAGCCATTACAATATCTCCTTTCAAATATTTATTGTATTCTTGAAAATTATCTTGCCATTGCTATGGCTTCAACAAATTTTTTTGCTGTTTCTTGGACAAGCGCATAGTCTCCCGACTTTGCACCTTTTGTTAATTCTCCTCCAACGCCAACTGCAACACAGCCAGCCTTTATCCAATCTCCTACATTTTCGAGACTCACACCGCCTGTAGGAACTATCGGTGCTTGAGGAAGAGGTCCTTTAATCGCCTTAACTATTGAAGGGCCAAAAGCACTACCTGGAAACAATTTAACAAAATCGGCACCTACTTCCATAGTTTCTACAACTTCTTTTATTGACATAGCTCCAGCCATAGAAACTTTTTGATATCTATTGCACATTTTTACCATCTCTTTGTTTAGATATGGACTTACAAAAAATTCTGCTCCAGCTAACATAGCAATTCTCGTTGTTTCAGGATCAAGAACAGTTCCTGCACCTATAAGAATTTCTCCTTTTGAATATACCTTTTTCAGTTCTTTGATAACATCATTCGCTCCAGGAACAGTCATCGTGATCTCAATGGCCTCGATACCACCTTTTCTAACAGCGTCGGCAATTTTCAAGGCTTCTTCAGGAGAATCAGCTCTTACTACAGCAATTATTCCAACATTTATAATTCGTTCCATCACTTTTAATTTATCCATGGAATCCTCCTCATTCGTGGTATTTTAGTGACTTTAGAAACTCTAAAACCTGTATTGTTAACTAACTTTTAATGCCTTCAACATTATACTTTACCTCTTGGAGTACTTTTATACCTATTAGAAATTCTTCCTAATCATTTTAGATTATTTAATTATTTGTTAATAGTTCGTTTTATCTAACGACACTTTCTAATAGAACAACTAATATTGTCATTTTCCAATTTTACGACGATATAGCGGTATGCCCAATTTTCATCATCTCTTGGATAAAGTTCTAAAGTTTCTGGATTTTTAAAAAGCAAATGTGGGCCTCTACTCTCTTTCCTTTCACACATAGATTTCAACAAAACTCGAGAAAGCAAACGAATATTGCATGTTTCCAAATAATCTTTTAGGTTTTTACTTGAGTTGAGTATTTCTTTGTTAGAGATATTAGATATAACATCAAAAGTTTCTAATAATTTTTTCTCTGATCTGATAACAGAAGCATTTTCACTCATAAGTGTCCTAATTTCTTCTCTTATAATGTTTTTCTTACCAGTTTCATCAGAGAATTTTGCATTTTCTATTTGGAGATTTTTCATTTCTTCATCGCTTAATTCTGAAATATTAACTTGAGAAGAATAAAGGGCTGCATTTTGTCCTGCTATCTTTCCAAAAACCTGTGTGTCAAGTAATGAATTTCCACCGGGCCTATTTGCACCATGTTGACCACCAGCAGCTTCTCCGCAAGCATAAAGCCCCTTTATATTGGTCTCAGCTCTTTCATTTATCTTTATGCCTCCTTGGAAATGTTGGATTGCAGGAAATATTTCTATTTTCTTTTCGGTATCGATGTCGAGCCCCTTTGTTTTTAGTAATTCACATACTTCTTTATTTATACTTTTTAATCTCTTTAAAGGATTAGAATAAAATTTTTGATCAAATAAATTCACGTTAATTTCTTGTTTGTACCAATTTATAATTTCTTCAGGAATTGAACCTTTTGAGAAAAATTCTGGATTGAAAGTATAATCCAAGAAAATCTTTCGACCGTCCAAAATTTCCTTTGCTACGGCTACATCGATTATATGAGATTCTTCGTCGTATGATAATGGCCAACTCCATCCTTTGGAGAAAAGAATAGATATTAATTTTTTTGGATCGTATTTATTTTTATAATATTTAAGTATTACATCTTCTCCCAAATTGTTAGTTATCTTAGGTAAAGATCTCATGAAACTGCCTGAACAAGCAATTTTAGTTTTTTTTGATGACAAACCTATTTGAATAAATTCCATATTTACAAGTTCTGCCCCACATCGTAGAGCGGCAGCATGACAATCCCCCGTTGCTTCTTTAGGGTATAAACTTTCAGAATAAACTTGTCCTGGACCTCCACAAGCTAATATTATAGAAGGGGTTTCAAAGAAAAAATATTCGTTAGTAATCGTATTGATTCCCCAAGCGCCTTTAACTTTATTTTCTTCATCTAACAAAATATCTTGAAACATAACATTTTCTATAACTTCGATTTTTTGTTTATCAGCTTCTTTTGAAAGAATCTGAGCTATTTGAACAGCGGTATCAGGTCCAGTAAAACATGCTCTGGCGTATTGAGATCCATCGGTTCTAAATTGTTTAACCTTTCCATTCTCCTTCACAAAAGGAACGCCGAGTTTATCCAGGTACTCAAAGGCATCTTTTGAGTTTTTTGCTAAAACTTCAGCTAAAATTTTGTCGGATACCATTCCACCAATTTTAAAAATATCATCAGCATGATATTTCCATGAATCTTCAGTTCCAGGCTCAGTAGTATCCAAGGTAGCATGGAAAGCCATGCGATCAGAGTAAGAAGTGGCTGTGATACTATCTTTTAACCTTTCACCTTTTGTTATAACTTTTACATTCAAATCTTTATTTGTTTCTTTTACACTCAAAGCGGCTCTTAATCCAGCTCCTCCAGCTCCAACCACTATAACATCTGCTTTTATTTTTTTCACTAAATCACCTCTTTGATTTACTTTTTCTCAGGATTTTCATGTATGGCTTTAAATAAACATCTTTATCTCTTATTACACAACCAGTTATTTCTTGATGAGCTTTTAATTCAGCGCATCTATTGCACGTTATACAGGATTTATTTTCTTCCATCTTTTTATTTTCAATTATATCTTTTGCGAAATCTGGGTAAGCAAAAGCCATTCTTCCTAATCCAACTATTTTACAGTACCCTTTTTCAACCATTCCTGCGGCGACAAAAGGTACAAAATGTCTAAACCAGCTTAATCCTGTACCAACCACAATAATATCTCTAAATTTTTCTTGCACATTTTTTGAGAATTTTATCAATCTTTCTACTCCAATTAATGGATGTTCAGGTGGCGTATATTTTTTTTCTTCACCATCCGCTGGTCTATTAATATGTGGATTTATATATGGGCTTCCAGCGGTTACGTTTATTAGTTTTACCCCTTTTTCTCTTAATTCTTCAATTAATTTCAGGGGTTCAGATAGATCTACTTCACCTTTTTTATTTGTTCCCCAACTTATGGGGTAATGCAAAAAATCAGAAATATTTAATCTTACAGCTATATCTATTCCTACTTCTTTATTTATTGAATCTACTACTTCTTTAATGAATCGGGTTCTATTTTCATATTTACCCCCGAATATACCTTTTCGGGTACGGGCTCCAAGAATTTCAGATAGTAAGTATTTGTGACAGCTTTTTATATCTATGGCATCAAATCCCGCTTTCTTAGCTAGTTTTGAGGCTTCTACATAAAAATTTTCCAGCTCCTTTAGTTCATCATCAGTTATGACAGGGGTATTATAATTTACATTGGAGAGTTCATCTAATTTTTCGTCGTGAATTGCAATAATTTTATTTTCCCCGAAACGTCCGGAATGAGCCAGTTGTAGGACTAAGTAAGGGACCTGATTTCCACTTTTCAAAGATTCTTCTTTTATTTTTTTTACTAAACCAACAAATTCATTGACTGTTTCATGATTTAGAAACAATTGTTTGTCGTTTGCTCTTGCTTCTTTACTCACTGCTGTTGCTTCAAGCCATATTAAACCAGCTTTACCTCTTGCATATCTAAGATATCTTCTTTCTGTTAACTTACTCGGAGCTCCATTTAATTCAGAGTCACATCCCTCCAAAGGATGTATTGCTAATTTATTAGGTATCACTTTTCCATTTAATTCTAAATTTTCCTTAAGTATTTCTAGGTTATCAGAAAAAGGGATATCTAAATTCCTTTCCCTTATGACTTCTTTTAATTCGTCTATATTAGAGTATGTATTTATCAATTTCACAAAACCCCCTCAAGGTACATTTTTTAGTACTTCAAACCACCAGCTGATAAACCTTTCATAAATAAATTTTGGAACAATAAGAAGATTATTAATGTTGGAATTATAGCAAGAACCGAAAATGCTAAAATTTCATTCCAGGGAATTCCATATTGACCTTGTAAAGCTGATAAAGCTAATTGTACAGTAAATTTATCACCAGAATTAATTACTATCAAAGGAAGAACGAAATCATTCCATCTCCATGTAAAAGAAAAGATCGAAATTGCTGCCATTAATGGTCTTGACATGGGTAGAACAATTTTAAAAAATATCTGCCATTCATTTGCACCATCAACTTGAGCACTTTCAAGAAATTCATTAGGTAGATCTCTCATGTATTGATAAGCAGTAAAAGATGCCGTTGGGGTAAAAACTGCAGGAATAATTAAACCCCATAAAGAGTCGATCAATCCAAGTTGTTGTATAACCACAAATAAAGGGACCATTATCACTTGGGCAGTGATAAAAAGGGTTATTGTAACTATTTCCCGAAAGAAATTTTTATATTTAAACGTTCCTTTAGCTAAACCATATCCTAAAGAAACAGAAATAAAAACAGTAATAACTGTAGATACAATAGCTACAAATAGAGTATTAGCTACATATCTTGGGAACTGGCTTTCATTGATCACATTTTTATACCCTTCAAGGGAAATTTCTTGAGGAAAAATAGTTGGAGGATACCTGTATATTTCGTTCATACTTTTTAAAGAAGATGAAACAGTCCAAAATACTGGTATCATGAATAAAATTGCTAGAATGATTACTATTGCTTTTCTCATATTTTACCCCCCTCTAAATCTCTTTCTTGAACTTTTCTAACAACATAGGCAATAACCAAGCTAATTAAAAGAATAACTATTGATCCAGCAGAAGCATAACCTATTCTAAAGTCTGTAAAAGCTTTTTGGTATATATATAAAGGAGCAACAGTAGTTGCATAGCCTGGACCACCCGTCGTCATAATATAAACAATAGTAAAATTCCTAAAACAATTAGCAATCGTTAGAGTTATAACTGAAATATGAGTGTTTCTTAATAGAGGCATGGTAATAAACCAAAATTTTTGGAAGTTTGAAGCTCCGTCAATTGATGCGGCTTCATAAAATTCTTCCGGGAGTGCTTGTAAGCCCACTATGTATAACATCATCATGAATCCGCTAAGTACCCAAGTTTGTACGATTACTACACTAAACAAAGCTAAAGTTGGATTATCTAACCAATTAATTGGATTGAATCCTAGTTGTTTTAAAATATGATTAACTAAACCGAAATCTTTACTGAGGAGCCATTTCCACATAGTCCCTCCTGCTACCATAGGGATCATATAAGGCCAGTAAAAGAAAACTCTCATAATTTTCGAAAAACTATTTTCTTCTTGAAGTAAAAGTCCTAAAATTAGTGAAGTTATAAAAACTATAGGAAGAGTAAAAAAAGTATACTTCAAAGTCACAACAATTGAATTCCAAAACCACTTGTCTTCCATTAAGTCTTTGAAATTTTCTAATCCTACAAAGGATGGAGAGTTTAAAAGATCCCACGAGAAAAAGGCTAAAATTATCATTAAAATGATTGGTAATAAGTAAAATAAAAAATGAAAAACAAAAGAGGGAATAATAAAGACAAACCTATTTTTTACTATATCTATTTTTTTCACAAAATCACCTCACTGACAAACTCATCAAAGTTAAATACATATTAATGTTTTAAAAAAGCAGGCCTGTTAAAAAACAGGCCCTACTAAATAGCCGGAAGATTAAAATAAAGTTAATATTCACTGTACTTTTACTCTTTCAGCTTCAGTTTTCCAATGTTCAATCATTTCTTCCGCAGTCATTTGACCAGTGATGCCTAAAGAAATATCTTTTCTAATTGTATCGGTTAATCTGCTCCATACAGCATTCGCCCTAACTTCTGTGGTCCATGCAGGTGCTCTTTCCGCAAGAACTAGATGTACTTCTGCCCATTCTTGTAAAAGTGGTTCACCATAATCAATTATATGACCTTTATAAGCACTTAAATCTCTACTTCTTTTAAGGTATTCTGTGTACCCTTCATCTTTATTTGCCATCCACATTACAAATTCAGTTGCCGCCTTTTCCTTTTCGACATCACCTGTTTTTGGAGTTGCCAAGAATCCGCCACCAGAAACTCCAAACCAATCTCCGATAAGTGGAAGATACGCTGGGGATACTTCATTTTGTTTTCCAGCATTAAAGGACTCCCTTGCCATCCAACTACCTGCCCAATCAGCTGCTGTTATTCCTCCAAAGAAATCATTAGTATGAGATTGTCCTGAAAGCCATTCTGCCGGGGGAACTAATCCTTCTTTGAATAAATTAACATACTCATCTATAGCTTTTTCTGCATGTTCGTATTGATCCATAACAAAGTTTCCCTCTTCATCAACTATCTTGATGTTCCACAAAGCAAGGTAACTAAAGAATTTGTCAGCAGAATATTCTATAGACATTGCATAAGGAATTTGGTTTACTTCTTTTACTTTTTTTAAAATTTCTTTGAATTCTTCCCAAGTCCAGGGTTCTTCTCTTCCATATGGTGGATATTCAATACCAGCTTTTTCAAACATACTCTTATTTACCCACAGTGAATATGTGGTAAAAGCCGTAGGTACTGCATGAACAACTTCACCTTCTCCAAGGTAAACTTTTACGACATCATACGTGGAGTCTTTGTATTCTTGAGGAGATAACCCTAAATTTTTCTCAATATCTGGTCCTAAGTCTCTTAAATATGGTGCCATTTGGGGTAAATAAGTTGCAGTAGTTTCTAAAAGGTCTGGTGGATTTCCACCCAAGAAAACGAGAGACATCTTTTGCATGTAATTGGCATATGGAAAAGCCACAACTTCTATTTCTACATCTGGATGTTCTTGTTGGTACACCTTAACAACCTCTCTGAAGACTCTTCCTTTGCTTTCATCAGTTACGTACATCGTGAGTTCTACAGCAGAAACATACTCAGCGAACAACAGAAACAACATTACTATTAACATTAATCCTTTTTTCATCATCCTTGACCTCCTTTTATTTATATACATAGTGTTTTTAGAAATTCTAAAAAACGTATTTGAACAATTTTTCAATAGCTTAGCTCCGATATTAAATACTCACCTCCTCTCAGTAAAATGTTATGTCATCTTTAGAAACTCCTAAACACACATTCAAGCCGCCTCTCACGTTCTGAACTTTATTTAAGATATTTTTTATTATTTTTTTCAAACAAGATCCCAATAATTCGTAAAAATGAATTCTTTTCGCCTTTGCTATAGATGGTTTAAACTTGCACGGCCAATTTCCAAAAAGCTTAGATCATCAAATTTATTCGTTTTTTCGTTTTTTAAACCTGTTGCGTTTTATCGTCCTTTCTTAAATCGTTTACCTCAACTATGTAGGTTTAGAAAAAAGCTTTTATAATTTTCCTGCTCCTGCTTCGTTCATAACGATTGCAGGAACAGACATTGTTGGATCAATTCTCCTAACTAATACGGGTTCCCAATTAACTGAACAGACTAATGTATCATCGACATTAACATCATTATGAGCTTTCAAGATATTTGTATAAAATGGTTCACTGGAAGGATACAAAACCACATTACCCTCCTCATATATATTGTTTCCTTTCCATCTTTTTATTATGTTTGACACGTTTACACTCCATGGTATATCGAAGTAATTATTTTGAGCATGTATTTGGGATTCAACTCCAACTCCCCAAGCATAGTCAAAATGGTACGGGGAATGAGGATTGATTTTGTAGTAATTGTTGTATACATGAACTTGGCCGAATCGTACCCTTGGTAATCGTTGTGTAACGTTTTCAAATAGATTATGATGAAGAGTGACTCTCAAATGTCCTCTATCTTGTGTACGGCTATCGCTAGAACCAATAAGCATAGTTTTATCGTGGTTATAGAAAATATTATAAGAAATTGTTATTAAATCAGCTTCATTTTTTATGTCTAACAATCCATCATGTTGTTGAAATAGTCTTCCAAAATATACAGGTAATTCAATGTCTAAATATTCACCATCACTGAATGTACAATGATCCACCCACACATTTTTAGAATTTTCTATTGTTAAGCAATCATATTCTGAGTTCCATTCTCCAAATTCACCATCGGTGGGGTCCCATGCGGGAAAATAATCGATAGGGCTTTCAAACGTAATATTTCTAATAATTACATTATTAACTCCTTTAACTTGTAAAGCTGCTCCAACTATTTTAGCATTGTCCCCGACACCTATTATAGTAGTATTTGAACCAACGTAAATTATAATATCTTCTGCTTGATTTTTTTGAGATCTTGCTCTGGCTTCTTCTAATGGTCCAGTAACTTCCTTCTTCCCCCAATTTTCAGGTGAATATTCTTCTAGATATTTGTCAAAATCAAATTTGGGATCCTTATATTTTTCGTAAGGTTCGCTGACTTGGATTGTACCTTCGATAAAGATTATCTTAGGGATATCGTTGTATCGATTTTCTTTATTATTTCCTCCTAGAGCTTGTATTAATTCTTCTTTTGTCTTTACAAGATAAATGTTATCTTTTATCGCACTAGAACCTCCAGTTGTTCCGTTGCCAAAGGCTCCCCAACCATCATTTTCAGCAAGCACTTCTCTGCCTAGTTGCATGAGTTGTGTGTTGCCTTCAATAATAACTTCACCTGCAAAAGAAATTACTGACAAACACAGTAAAACTAGTAATAATACTTTTTTCATCATTCTCAACCTCCCTTTATTTCTAATTTAGCGTCTTTAAAAAATCCAAAGCGCTTATCAGCCCACACTTCTAAAAAAATAGATTTTTCGATTGCCTCACTTCTCATAATGAATTTTATTCAGTGTTAGAGACTAGTTTTTATTAATTTTTTGAAAAGCGAGACATTTTATCGTACCCTCTAACTCCTCATAAAACCACTTCCCATTTTCTAAAGTATCAACAAGAAGCTATAATATTTATTTTGATTTTCAAATCATAAAAATATAATTTTTTCTTCGTCGGCAGATTGAAGGGCTTTTAAACATATCCTTGTCACTTCAAAAGAATCTTCAGCGGTGACCATACACTTTCCTTTTTTCTCTATTTCGCTTAAAAAATCTAGAAATATGCTTTTTTCTTCTTCTAACGGTAGTTCACGAATCCCAGGCACTTCATTATCGATTAAATATACTTTATTATGCATTATTTCTATTATTCCTTTTGTGCCAACAACTCTTAATCTATCGTCATCATGTGTAGGAGCATTGTTAGGTCTGTAGTAATCTATTGATAATGAAGCAAAAATTTCATTTTCAAGTTCAAACTGGCATAATGCACTTGTCTCTAAATCCCCATAGTTATTATTATATTTTTTCGAATGAGCTGCATATACAGAAATAAAATTTACTCCTGTAACCCACCGGATCCAATCAATCCCGTGACTTCCAACCCATGGAATAGTGCCTCCATAAGTTTTTCTTTGTTTATAAAATGGCTCTCTTTGACCAAGTTTATAAGATTTTTGAGCATTGAGAAGTCTTATTTCTCCTACAACACCTTTTTTTAAATAATTATAAGCTGTTAAAAACCATGGTTTGTACCTTATACCGAACATAGCTGTGAAAGAACATTGACTTTTTAAGTAAGCTTCCTTTAATAAATCAAGATCTTCAAAGTTTGTGGCTACAGGTTTTTCTGTAAAAACATGAATCTTTCTGTTTAAAGCTTCAATTGAAACTTTAGCTAAATCGCCAAAAAAGCAGTTAATGATGGCTATATCTGGGTTAGTTTCATCGAACATTTTCTTGTAATCTTCATATATTTTTGGTTTATATCCTAAGTCTTCTATTTCTTTACGTAATTTGTCTATGTTTTCTCCATTGGAACCAGGAGCAATTCCAACAACATTTATGTTCAGATTATGATAAAGTCTTAAGGGTGTTACAACATAATGATAATGGCCACTTGAACCTACAAAGCATAACTTCATATTAAAGACCCCCTAAGCATCTTTTTTCAAAAATGGGTTGAAAGACTTATATTCTTTGACTTTTATTTCTTTTGTTGCACGAGCCCATGTGATTCCTATATCTGAAAAAAGGACTTTCTTTTCAAAGGCTTCATCTATTATTTCATCAATATTATTTAAAACAGTTTTATATTCATTTTCTTCTTCATATTCTTTTATGAAATTTTTTGGTATAGGAACAATTTTTTCAGCCGAGTCGTAGGCACCATTTACAGCTACTACAAATGGTCGTGAATTTTTTGGTGTGGAATATAATTCATCTATAACACCCAAATGCTTTTTAGCTACAATTCTAAAGACTTCTAAATGAGGGTCTATTCCTTCATTATCAAACTCTATTTTTTCCCCATTATTTAAAAGTATTGTTGTTTTTTCAGAAAAATCCCAATAGGCTTTCCCTTTTGTTCCTTCGATTACCATATAGGGATCTAATTTTTTATTTGAAGCATGAGTTACATAGAAATGTATCTTTGTACCATTAATTGCTTTAGCTTCTATACATGAAGTATCTTCTGTTTCAATGTAAGTGTGAGCTCTATATAATTCTGCCCTCACAGTTTCAAGATCGATTGATTCGTTCATACTAGGACCTATTAAGTAAAGCATATTGTTTAAGTAATGGGCTAAAGCGTTATTTATAGGTCCATCTAATATAATATGTCCGTTGTATATACTTTTACCGGCCCATTCATTTCTGGTATAATATGAACGATATCTTGGCCATATAGCTTTACAACTGATTTCTTTAATTTGCCCTAATTTTCCTTGCAAAATAATTTCTTTCAACTTTCTGATAGATCTCGAATGAATCATATGAAAACCTATCGAACAAAACTTTCCCGTTTCTTTCTCTGCTTCTATAATTTTATCTACTTCTTGAACGGTAGCAGCTGGAGGTTTCTCTAATAAAACATTATATCCGTATTTCATAGCTTTTATTGCCATTTCGCTATGAGTATGAATGGCAGTCGGTAGTGTGATTACATCTACAAAATCTCGAGCGTTTTTTAGAAGGTCATCATACGAGTAGAAAATCTCTACTCCTTCTTTTTTAAATTTTTTCTCAAGGTCAAAATTTTTCCTTCGATCTTCTACCACTATTCCTGCTAATTTGATTTCTCCCTCATTTTCTAATTGTTTTATAAACTTGATATGTTCTGCTGCAAAGTTTCTAATTCCTACTACTGCAAAATAAACTTTATTCATACACTTTTCTCCTTACTTAATATATTTTTACTATCTATAGAAATCCTATAAAACACTCATTTTTTAACCATTTTTTAATACTTTCTAGTATTTAAGAAAACCGACAACTTTACTGTTTATAATGAGATTAGTTCTTTTCACTGATTATTAAACCCTAGCTATTATTATTTATTCTAAAAAGAAAGTACTTTCTGTTTCATATCTCAAATTTGTTTTTCACTGCGTTATTCTTATTTAAAAGAGCTAGAAAGTTTTTTAAATTTTAAATGTAGAAATACTCCATTAATACCAATCAATAGTAGCGTTTATATACTGATCATTGAGCTTTACATTTTCAAAACAAATATTCTTAGCGTTCTCTAAAATAATTGGATTATCACTTTCTACATTCTTGATTATGATATTTTTCAGTACAACATCCTGCAGAGGGAACCCCTTTGGTGCATGTGACTCAAATACCGTTTCTACATTTTTTACAGTAATATTCTCAAATACAATATTCTTATAAATACTTGGATAGTATCCGCCTAATTCACCTGGATAGTTCATTTGAAACCAGAAAAGACGTTCAAATGTATCAATTTCCATATTGCGGACTCGAATGTTTTCAACCACACCTCCACGATCAAGATTAGACTTGAACCTGAATGCTGAAGTTCCATTTCTTAAAATATTATCAGTAAAGAATACATTACGAATACCACCAGACATTTCACTACCAAGTGCAACCCCATCTTCGCCGCCCATATCATTTTGATAAACTACAATATTTTTACTAGGTATTCCAACCTGTCGGCCATCATAATCACGCCCTGACTTAACAACTACTGAATCATCTCCTGTTTGGAACTTTGATTTTTCCACAATAACATATGAGCTTGATTCAATATCAATTCCATCGTTATTTGCGTTATGGGTATCTACATTAATCCCACTGACAAATGCATGATTAGTGTAATTTAAGTGATTAACCCAAAAGGGAGAATTCACTACTGTATAATCTTTTAGCAAAACACGTTCTGCATCATAAAATTGAATCATACATGGTCTAAGAAAATGACCTTCACCGAAAATACGTTCTTCTACAGGTACCCCTTCAGATCCCATTTGACGCAAAAACGCAACGTCTGAATTATGTTTATCTAAAAAACATAAAAATTCACTATCCTTATTTCCGTCTATTACACCTTTACCTGTAATTGCTACATCATGAACATTTCTTGCATAAATTAATGGAGAATAGTTATATAATCTAGTTCCTTCATATTTAGTAAGTACAACAGGTAAATAATCTTTTGCATATGGACTAAATAAAAGATGTGCACCTTCAGCTACATGCAACTCAATATTACTTTTTAAATGAATGGGACCTTTACAATACCACTCCCCTGCTGGTATAACTACACGTCCACCTCCATTATCACTTGCTGCATCAATTGCTTTTATAATAGCAGAGCGAGCATCAGCAACACCATCATTTGCTGCACGAAAATCTGTGATAACAAATTTTTTTTCAGAAATTTTTGGTCTTTGTACTGATTGAATAATTTCTGAAGCCCTATTCCAATCATCCTGTGTATCTACTGCATTTATGACTTTAGATGAAGATGAAACGCAAATCATAATAAAATCACCAAAAAACTTTTCATTTTTAATTTTTCCTCTGATTAAATTTAGAATATCTGTAAAAGTATCAGAACACTCATTTTAACTTTCTTCTAAAACCTTTAAGTATGTAAAAAAATCGATAACTTTGCATTCTATAATGAGAATATTTGTTTTCATAATAAGAAAGCGACTTTCTTATTTTTAAACCAAAAAAATTATAATAAAAGAATACCTAATTGTCAAATCCGATTATAAGCATTGAGGAGCAATTATTAGCAATTATTTAAGATTAGCTAATAAATGCTCCTGTTTTCTTATTTTTTCTGTTTATGAATTGTTTCTTCAATTTTAAGTTCTTTTACATGTTTTTCTATATGGTTTGCAACGTTTTCATGGTATTCATTTTGGTATTTTGTAAGGATCTCAAAGAACTTTTCTCTGAAATCGTATTGTGGGTTCAAAACGAACATATATGAAACATGCAGTGTTTGCCTTGCATCTGGATTTTTGAGGTACTCTGTTGGGGATAAATCTTTTGGAACAGAGAATGGGTTACAGGAAAGATGGTAATATTTATCCATCTCTTCTCTTTTATCAAGACATGTTTGCCAGATTTTTTTGAAGAATTCTGGATCTTTCTGAGCTACAACCTTAATAGCTTCAAGGAAGCTGGTTCCAGATGTTTTTAGGTGGTAATTTCCTTGAGTAACTTCACCTATTATAGGATAAATGGAGAATTTATCGCTACCAGAATGAATGGAAAGCCTATATCCAAAGTATTTGGCTATTTTCTCTTGTTTGATAAGAGACTTTTTAAACTCTTGTACATTTCCTATATAGTCAATACCTTTTTGAAACTCCCCAGGGAAGCGCGGGGCTAGTGTATCTATTTTTACTCCTTCATCGTTGATATATTTAGAGATCAAAAAGTGTGTTTTTTCATCTGTTGGAACATCTGTCTCGTCAACTGAAACTTCAAAAGATACTTCTTTTTTATTTACCTTTGGAAATTTGTTCCATACATCTATAACTCTTTCGATAACGCTGGCATAAATTGAAACAATTTCATTCAATTCGTTTTTATCTGAATATTCTATGGGCATATCGTTTACAAAAAAGCTTTTGTTATAAAATTGTTCAAATATTTGGTCTTTTATAGAAGAATCTTTATTCATATGCTCTGAGCAATCCAAAGTCAACATTGTAATTCCCGAATCTAAAGCATATTGAATCTCCTCGTCACTTTTCAAATGATCTCCATCAAATCCACTGTTTCCAACATAATTTTCTTCAATAAGCGCGTTTAGTACGTCTTTTCTTACATCAGTAAACGTTCTTCCTGTAAAATTTAACTCCCTAATACTTTGTTGTGCGAAAACAGGAAAGAAGTTGTATTTTTTTGCAACTTTTATATGGCCCGTGGTTGCAATCCCTATTCTATCTCCAAGACCCAGAGAAATCCCTTTCTTCGGTAAAATTGTAAACATTTAAATTTTCCTCCTCATGGTATTATTTCTTCCCTTACATATTTTTCGAAGGCATAAGTCGCAGCCCCGCAAGCTGTTATATATTCTCCTATCGAAGAAACTTCAATAGTTACATCTTTATTTGCGTAAAATATATGCTGGTTGTAACTTTGTTCAATGGAGTCTTTGAGAAATTCCCACCCATTTGACACTCCACCTGCTATATAGACCTTTTCTGGATTTAAAATATTGACTAAAGTAGCAATGCCAATTCCTAAATATTTTCCTGCTCTTTCAAACGCTTTTATCGCATTTTCATCACCTTTTTTGGCTAATTCATACACCAATTTTGATTCACAACTTCTTTCACACTCTAATTTTTTCCCGGATATTTCTTCGTAATTTCTAACAATCGCCTTACTGGAGCTTTCTGTTTCCAAACAACCATTTTTACCGCAGTTACACCTTCTTCCTTCGGGGTTAACCGTAACATGGCCTAACTCTCCCGCAGCGTTCTTATATCCCCTCAATATCTTTCCGTTACTTACTATCCCTACTCCTATACCTGGACCAATGTTGATTACACAAAAATCTTTCTCTTTGTGGGAATTGTTAGAAATTAAGTTCCGTGCCATCATTATTGTGTTATGATCCACGTAAGCTGGCAGATTGAACTCTTTTTTCATCACCTTTTTAACCTCAAAGTTCGATATATCAATATTGTGAGATCTTATAACCACACCACTTTCTGGGTCTATATAACCAGGAAAAGCCATCCCTATACCGATTATGTCGAATTTGTTTTTAACAATTTTTATATTTTCATAAATCTGCTTCAACAATTTGTCGTTTTTCTCTGAGGCGAATCTTTTGGAATATAAGATGTCGCCCTTCCCGCTTGAGACAATAACCCTTGAGTATGCAGAACCCACATCATATCCAATAAACAAGAAATTATCGTAGTTTATATCAAGTAGAATACCCTTTTTCCCAACGCGAGAAACATCCTCACTTCCAACTTCTTTCAAGACCTTTTTATGTATTAAAAGGTTCGTTATATAACTCACAGTCGAAGGCATGAGTCGTGTTTCTCTTGCAATTTTGGCCCTTGTCATAGGGCCATTAATCCTTAATGATTGAAAAATAAGTGCTGCATTATTTTCTTTTAAAGAAGACAAGGATGCTTTTTTCATCAAATTGGTACCTCCGAGTTTAATAATTTTTATCTAAATTTTTTCAAAAAACAACCTTTTTGGTCTAAAGTAACTAATATCTCTCACCAAATCAAATGCTTCCCTGATAGGTATTTGACCTTTTTCTACCATTTCACCAACCACGTTAGACAACTCTCTTCTGAACATCTCTGTCCTTGAACCGTAGGAGATTAGCTTTCTTGAATCTGTTACCCAACCCGCTAAGTCGCTAAGAAGGTCAATGGTGGATATATATTTTAAATACATCTCCATTCCAAAGGGGCTGTCGTTGAACCACCAAGGTGCTCCAAGGCTAACGTTTGGAAAGGCCCTTGCTATTGTGGCAACGGTTGGAAATAGCGATGGATCCAAACAGTACAAAACAACTTTCAATTTTTCATCAAATTGGTTTAAAAAGTATTTTAACCCATTTGCCAAGTCAACGTTGCTAGTTGAAATATCTCCTCCGGTGTCTGGCCCCAAAGTATTATATAACTTGTCTCTATAATCTCGCACCGCACCAATATGTAATTGCATAACCCAATTGCTTTCAGCATTCATCGTCCCAAATTCGTAAAACATAAAGGATTTGAAGTCTGAAATTTCTTGTTTCGTTAACTCTTTATTTGAAAGTGCTTTTACATATATTTCTTTTACTCTTTCTTTTTCAACTGGGTATGAAATCGGTTCAAATATACCATGATCACTCGAAACACCGCCAAATTCTTCAAATTTTTTGTGTGTTTTGTAAAGAGCATTTAAAAACCCATCAAAACGTTCAACATTTTCTTTTGTTATTTCTCCTAACTTTTCTACAAAATCCTTCCAATTTTCTTTTTCAATGTTCATAGCTTTGTCGGGTCTCCAAGTGGGAAGAATTTTTATTCCCCCAATATCTTTAGCTTTTTCATGGTATGAGAGATCCTCTGTTGGATCATTTGTTGTACACATTATTTCTACGTTCATTTCTTTTAATAATTGTTGAGGTTTCATACTTTCGCTTTTTAGTAATAGAGAGGTATCTTGCCATATCTTTTCAGCCGTATACTTTGAAATGGTATCTTCTATTTTAAACCTTCTTTTTAGATCGAGGTGTATCCATTCGTATGTAGGATTGCCAACGAACACAGGGAAAACTTCAGCCAAAGCCATCCACTTTTCCTTATTTGAAGCATTTCCAGTTATTTTTTCTTCGGGGACACCTCTTTTTCTCATTAATTCCCAAACATAATGATCGGTCGCTCCTTCAACTTGCCATATGTCATCCCAACCTTTGTCCTCAACGATCTCCTTCACATCCCCGTGATTGTGAGCATCTAAGATAGGGAGATCTTTAATTGAATTATACAAGATCTTCGAAGTGTTGTTTTGTAGTAAATAATTTTCATCCAAAAAAGACATTTTTTTGACCTCCTCTACTTCAATTCTTCATGTTTTTGAAAATCATGAAACATGCTTTAGGACCTTTTCTATTAAACACGTTATTATCTTCCATAATGTTCCTTCATTTCCTTGTTAAATGGAAGATCGAATATTTCATCCCACAATTTAGGAATATCATCGTAATTTTTGGTTCTTGGATCTCTTACCAACACTTCTTCTAAGATATTTCTATCTCCTGTTATAAAGGCTTCTAACGCCATTTCCATTCTTGTAATTCTAGGAATTATATAGTAATTTTTAATCTTTTCTGGTAGATCCGGTTGTATCTTTTCAGGAGAAATTCCATTTTTGTTAACTTTTACAGGGACTTCTACAACTACATCGTCAGGAATATTTTTTATCGTTCCATTATTCAAGATATTCAAGAATAATCTTGCTTCAACATCGTTAGTTAATGCGTTTATAAAAGGTATCTGTTGTTCACCACTCATTTTTTCTTTTGGGAATTCTTCAGGCCAGTTTTCTGTTATTTTGATACTTGGATCTTTCGAAACTTGAATTATCATTCTTTTTATTTGACGTAATTCTTCATAGAACTTCGGTCTTTCAACTTCGTTGTCTATCCCCCCGAACTTTCCATACCATTTCTTTTTTGCTTGTAAACTATGATGATGTTTCCATGTGCTGTTTCTAGTTGTATCTCCTATGGGCAATAATCCATAGAATTTGTACATATCGATAACCGCTGGAGCTAAATGAGTATCCCAAGGATCTTTTGGTTCCCAATTGTTTGATTCTTCTTCTATCCATTTGTCTAAGATTGGGTAAGCCTCTTCGCCCTTGTATAAAAATCTGTTCAGCCAAATTCCGTGGTTCACTCCAGCTACCTGCCAATCAGTTTCGTTTTCTTCTAATCCTAAAGTTTTAAGAACTTCGTGGACACCTCCAACCCCATGACAAAAGCCTACTACTTTTACATTGGTAAGCTTTTTAATCAATTGTGTAATTTCGAAAACAGGGTTAGCGGTTTGTATAAGCCATGCATTCGGACATATTTTTTCAATTGATTTGGCTATATTTAGTGATAAGTTTAAATGATTGTAGTTTGTGAATGTATAATAATCCGATACCATGTTGAATTCTTGACTATCTATTCCTCTGTAGTAACCATATTTTTCTGCAACATCACGCATGATTTCATAACTTACATAACCATCTTCATGGCCTGGTGCCCTATATAATGCTGTGTTTATAACAAAGTCTGCATCTTTCAATGATTCTTCACGGTTGGTAGTTTTTTCAAATTTAAGGTTACCACCTATTTCTTCGGTGTATCTTTTAGCGAGGTTATCTACGGCATTTAATCGCTCTTCGTCTATGTCCATGAAAGAGATTAAGCTTCCGTTTAATTCCTTTGTTTTTGCTAAATCTCCTACTAATTTTACTGTGTACCTAACACTACCTGCTCCTATAAAAGAAATTTTAACTGGCATGTTTTTCTAACTCCTTTAATTAATTCATTCTAAAATCGAATTTATTCATATCCATTTTAAATTAAAATAAACAAAAAGTCAAACTTGATTTTACTTGATTATGGTCAATGTAATCCAATTAAATGCAAATATTTTTGATTAGGTTGATTTTTCTCATTTTTTCTAAAGATTTGAAAAGTAGAGTATAATTAAAAATGAGAGGTGATCAATATATGAGATTTTTTATCTCGTTGGTTGCGAGTTATCTTATCGGTTCGATACCATGGAGTTTTATTTTTGCAAAAATTTTTTCTGGAAAGGATATTAGAAAAGAAGGAACTAAAAATGTCGGCGCAACTAACGCCTGGAAAATAGCCGGACCTGTAGCAGGTATATTATCTTTTACAGGAGATTCTACCAAAGGGGTTTTGGCTATTTTAATTGGTTTTTTGCTTGGTATAGGTAAGAATTGGTGGCCATTACTTGCTTTAGTAGCAATAATAGGTCATTCTTGGTCTATTTGGCTGAAGGGTAAGGGTGGTGTTGGGGTAGCAGCCGCTGTGGGATCTTTTGTTGTTTTGTTTCCGTTAGAGTCTGCCGCCTTTGGTATATTAGCTGGAACGTTATGGCTTACTTTTGGTAAGGGGATAATGTTCGTTTTGTCATTTTTGTGGCCCTTTGTTATTTTGATAGGATATTTGAGAGGTACTATGGATTTATTGGGTACTGTTTTGACTATTATTTTGGTGGCTTGGCTTTTTATTAAAGGTTGGGAGAATTTGAAAAGAGCTTTCCAAGAGGTAAAAGAACCTTTAAAAGATAATTTTGTTAGAAGAAAGATCTGGCGTTATATGGGTCTTTTGTTCCCGGCGCTTGCTTACCCACTTTGGGGTCCTGTAGTTTTTAGATATATTGTTGTAATTGCTGGTTTAATAGCTTTTTCTCTTGAATTAATAAGAAAATACTCAAAAAGTATAAATGAGTTTTTGAAGAAAATTTTTAAACCTGTTGGAAAAAGCGATGAGGCTCATAAAATTTCCGGAACAAGTTATTTTCTTATGGGTTCAGCTATTGCGGGATTGTTCCCCGTTCCATATTCTTTGATCTCTATTGTGATGTTAGCACTGGGAGATTCTTGGGCTGTACTGGTCGGGAAAAAGTGGGGTAAACATCAATGGTTGAAAGGGAAGACGGTGGAAGGGAGTTTAGCGTGTTTTTTCATTTCTTTTGCATCGGGAACTGTTTACATGAATTTGATCGGGTTACCAATTAGTTATGTGAGTTTGATTGTGGGTGCTCTTTCGGCAACTGTGGTGGAAGGGTTTGGTAGTTGGTTAAACGATAATTTGACGATAGCTCCAATGGCAGCTTTTTTCATGTGGTTTGTTAATATTTAAAAATTCCCCTGCAGATTTTTTGCAGGGGAAGTTGAACTGGGAGGATTTTAGAAGTTTTCATTTAGTGGAGCTTCAAATTCTCCGGGAGTACTTTCTTCAGTGGAAGTCCCTGATTCGCTCGGCATACTTTCAGTGGGTTGTGGCATCTCTACTTCTCCTTCAGGAGAAATTATTTCACCATTAGATGGATTCACTTTCACTGTTAAGTCAGAGAGTTCAATTGTGTAAACAGGGTTACCTGTTTCATCTGCTTCTATCTTTGCTGATTGAAACACATTTTCGGGATATGCACTTACAACAGTTTTTACAGCTTCCTCTAAAGATATGTTTACCATAGATAAGAGGTTCAAAGTTTCTTCAGATGGAGTTTGCCCTTCCTTCGTGGACAATATTTCTCCGGTTTGTTTGTCCACTTGAACTTCTGTTCCATCGTCAAATTTGAAAGTGTAAGTGCCTTTATCTTTACCGAAAAGTCCTTTATCAGCAGTTATAGAAACTAGGGTTCCTTCCGGTATTGTGGCTTTGACGGTTTGTATTAGTTGATCTATTGGAACTCCCACTAATTCTCCTGGTTCTTCTGATGTTGCAGGTGGTTGTTCAGGTAACTGAGCAAACACGAATCCACTGATTAGAAAAGTCACTATAATCAGTGTTCCTAATAGTCTTTTGGTCATCTCTTTCACCTCCTTGTTTTGGTATTCCCTTCCCTCCACCCTTTACACTATTAGTCTATAATTCAGGAATGAAATTCCTATGAGAGTGAACTTAACTTAAACTGAAAGTTTTATAGTAAAAAAATGAATGATTAAAAAGTTATTTTTTTCATAAAAGTTTAATTTGAAAGTCAGAAAATTAGTTGTGATAGAATATTAATTATCGAGGTGGATAGTATGAAAATTCTTGTTGTTGAGGATGAAGAAAAACTTGCTAATATAATAAAAAGGGGACTTACGGAAGAAGGATACTGTATCGACGTTGTTTACGATGGAGAAGAAGCAGAAAACTATGCAAAATATTCTTCATACGATTTGATAATTTTAGATATAATGCTACCAAAAAAAGATGGGATAACCGTTTGTCAAAATTTAAGGAAAGAAAATATCAATACTCCAATATTGATGCTAACTGCAAAAGATAGTGTGGGAGACAGAGTTAAGGGTTTAGATTCCGGAGCAGACGATTATTTGGTAAAACCTTTTGATTTCGATGAATTATTTGCAAGGGTTAGATCTCTGCTAAGAAGAGAAAGTTTTACCCGCAACCCGATTCTTAAAGTGGGGGATTTAACTTTAAACACCTTAACAAGAGAGGTTTGGATGGGAGAGAAAAAATTGAAATTAACCCCAAAGGAATACAATATCTTGGAGTATTTTATGAGAAACCCAAGAATAGTAGTTACAAGGACTATTCTTGAGGAAAAGATGTGGGATATCGACTTTGAAGGGAATTCAAACGTTATAGATGTATATATAAGAAGATTGAGAAAGAAAATTGGAGATAAAGAGGGTAAAATTCTAGAAACTGTTAGAGGAGCTGGTTACAGGTTAACGGTATCTTAGGTTTTTTTAAGAGCATAAAGTTCAAATTGACCGTTTGGTACTTACTAATAATGGCCATTTTGCTTTTAGTATTTGGGCTGAGCTCTTATTATGCTTTAAGCTACAGCCTATATGATAATATTGATAATTTTTTGTTGACAAGAATGGGTGATTTTAAAGGAGTATTAGAAAAAACAGAAAATGTTGAAGATATTGAAAATATAAAAGCGTTGCCAAACGAAATGATTTACATTTATAGTGATGATGCTAGTTTATTAAGGTTTTATGGCTATCTTATAAAAATACCAGACATTCAGGGGAAGGTACAAAAAGCCAATGCAGGCGAAACATTTTTCTTCAATTTAACCACCGACTTCAATTGGAACACTAGATTTTATGTTTCAACTGCAAAGCTAAAAGAAAATTCGAATGTTGTCATAATCATTGGAAGATTTACTAATGAGATAGAGAATGTTTTGGCTCGTTTGAAAATGATTCTGATATCGACTGGTGTTTTGGTAATGATTCTTGCTGGGATAGGGGGATTTTTTTATGCCGATAGTTCTCTTAAACCTGTTGAAAAAATTATAGATACGGCAAAAAATATCGAAGAAAATAATTTAAATGAAAGGATAAAAGTAAAAACGCAAGATGAGTTAGGAAGGCTAGCTTCCACGTTGAATCAAATGATTTCGAGACTTGAAAAAGCCTTTGAACAACAGAAGCAATTCACCGCAGATGTTTCTCACGATTTAAGAACCCCACTTTCGATAATACAAGCGGAAAGTAGTTTGTCTTTGAAAAAAGACAGGTCGATAGAGGAGTATAAAAAATCTTTAGAGTTGATCTTAGAAGAAACTTCTTATATGTCAGAAATTATAGATAAATTGCTATTTTTAGCCAGGAGTGATAACAAAACTCAATTTTACAATTTTACCAAAACTAATTTGAAATCTTTGTTGGAAGAAGTAATAAAAAAAGTTAGTCCTTTGTACCTCAACAAAGGTTTAGCATTAGAAGTTGCAAAGTTGGAAGAGCTATATATCAGGGCAGATAAAGATAAATTAAAAGAAGCTATTATAAATATTTTAGATAATTCTTTAAAATATACGGATAAAGGGAAAGTTACTATTTCTTCTGTTAAAAAAGGTAATTTTGCTAAAATATCTATAGAAGACACTGGTAGAGGTATTCCTAAAGAAGATTTAAATAGAATATTCGATCGTTTCTATAGGGGAGATAAAGCAAGGACAAGCAGTGAAAAAAGTACTGGATTAGGACTGGCAATTGTTAAAGAGATCGTTAATGCTCATGATGGAAGAATAGAAGTGAAGAGTGAAGTTGGAAAAGGAACTGTGTTTTCTTTATTTTTGCCTATTGAAAAATAAGGGCCAAAAGGCCCTTATTAGCTTCTTGCAATATAGGTTGTGTGCAACAATTCATGAGATTTCTCGCTTAATGGTTCTCCAAGAAATTCTTCGTATAAAGTTTTGATAGCAGGGTTTTCATGAGATTTTCTTATTGACAGGGATCTGTCAATTTCGTATATCGCTTGCATCCTTTTTAGGAGTATTTCATTGTTTGTTGGGATAGGTTGACCACCTCCACCAATACATCCACCTGGACATGCCATGAATTCCACAAATTGAAACTCTTTTTCACCGCTTTTGATCATTTCTAAAACCTTTCTGGCGTTCCCTAAACCATTCACGACAGCCACTTTTAAATTTATTCCATCAATTTCTACAGTAGCTTGCTTTATTCCTTCGATGCCTCTAACGGATTCAAAGTCCAATTTTTCTAATTCTTTACCGGTTATTACTTCGTAGGCAGTCCTAAGAGCAGCTTCCATAACACCACCCGTTGCTCCAAAAATTGCACCGGCACCAGAAGAGATACCTAGAGGTTCATCGTACTCCTCCTGTGGAACGTTCAACAAATCTATGCCAGCTAGTTTAAACATTTTTGCCAATTCACGGGTAGTTAATACATAATCAACATCACCCTTCATTTCTGACCTAACTCGTTCAAATTTCTTGGCGGTACATGGCATGACAGAAACGACAACCGTATCTTCTTTTGAGATTCCTAATTTGTTTGCATAATATGTTTTGGCAATAGCTCCAAACATCTGTTGAGGAGATTTACACGATGAAAGGTTATCAATAAATTCGGGATAATTATGTTCTAAGAATTTAACCCATCCGGGACTACAGGACGTGAATAAAGGAAGCTTTCCATTATTTTTGAATCTTTCAATGAATTCATTTGCTTCTTCCATTATCGTTAAGTCAGCAGCAAAGTTAGTATCGAAGACTTTATCAAATCCTAACAATCTTAAGCCCGCAACCATTTGTTTTGTTGCGATTTTTCCTGGTTCCGCTCCGAATTCTTCAGCTATTGCAACTCTAACGGCAGGAGCCGTTTGCACGATTACATATTTACTTTCGTCAGAGAGAGCAGCCCATACTTGATCCATTTGGTAGACCTCGTGTAATGCTCCTGTGGGGCATTCTAAAATACATTGCCCACAATTTGTACAATCTACGTTCCCCATACCTTTGTCCATGAAAGTTGTCACGTATGTATCTGGCCCTCTATTTGCAATCGTTAATATGTTAACCGACTGGACTTCTGAGCATTTTCTGACGCACCGGTTACAAACGATACATTTTTGTGGTTCTCTCACAATTGAATAACTGCTTCTATCTTCTGGTAGACCATTAGATATTGGAGGGACCCTTATTTCAGTTACACCTATTTCTTCGGCAACCTCTTTTATCTCACAACTGCCGGATTTTGAACATGTAAGACAATTTAAGTTGCAATTTATTCCATGAGAAGCTATTATCAATTCCATGATAGTTTTTCTTGTCTTTCTTACTCTTTGAGAATGAGTAAAAATTTCCATACCATCGGTTATTTTTGTTACACAAGCTGGTTTTAAGGTTCTTTCCCCCTTTATTTCAACTGAGCAAAGTCTACAACTTCCAAAAGGTTCAAGTTTTTCAGAGTAACAAAGTGTAGGTATTTTTATGTGAGCTTTCTTTGTGGCGTCTAAAATACTAATTTCCTGATCGAATTCATATTCTCTGTTATTTATCTTTACTTTCATACTTCCACCTTCTTTGTGTAAAATTTCTCAAATATGGAGAGAATAAGGTTCAAAGAAGATTCTCCAAATCCACAACGTGCTGCAGAGCTTACCGCGTACTGTATATCAGAGATTATTTCTATTTCGTGTGAAGTTGGATATCCTCTTTTATATATATCCGATACGATTTTGTTTATGTTCTTATTTCCTTCTCTACATGGGAAACACGTTCCACATGTTTCGTCTCGGAAAAAGTCGGAGACATTTTTAACGATTTCTAAATGATTTCTTTGTGAAGAAACTACTATCATTCCGCCAGATCCGATGTTACTCCCCATTTTTTGAAGATTTTCATAGGTGTAAGGTACATTTAATTCATCTTCAGTTAATGCTTCGGTGGAAATTCCACCTGGTATAACAAAGCCGATTTTTTCCCCTTTAACCCCTCCTGCCACTTCTTGTACAATATCTTTAACTGTTAACTTTCCAAATTCTACTTCGTAAACGCCTGGTTTGTTGACATCACCACTGATAGAGACTAATTTTGTTCCTCTGCTTTTTTCTGTTCCCATTTGTGAATAAGGGTTGTTATCGTAACTCATTATTTCTGCTGCCGCAGCTAATGTTTCAACGTTATTGACAACTGTTGGTTTACCATACAATCCCTCAAAAACTGGTAAAGGAGGTTTTATACGAGATTTTCCTCTGTCTCCTTCAATGGAATTGATTAAAGATGTCTCATCTCCACAAACGTAGGCGCCTGCACCTCTCACTAACTTCAAATCAAACAAGAAATCCGAGTTTAGAATATTTTCTCCCAATATATTTTTTTCATAAAGTTTTTCGATCGCTTTCTTAACGATTTTTATTGCCTCTACATATTCACCTCTAATGTAGATGTAACCATATTTAGATCCAGTGGCATAACCGCTGATTATTATGCCTTCCAAAACTTTAAAAGGTAGATTTTCCATCAAAAATCTGTCTTTGAAAGTTCCGGGTTCTCCTTCATCCGCATTACATATGATAAATTTGGTGTCATTTTCAATTGAAAACACCGTTTCCCATTTTATACCTGTAGGGAATCCGGCTCCGCCTCTTCCTCTTAAACCACTTTCTTTTATTTTGTTGATAACTTGTTGGGGCTGCATCTTCAAAGCATTTTTTAAGCCGAGAAAGTCGTATTCTTCCAAATTTTTGCCTAAGTCTTTTTTTAGAAAGATTCTTTCCATTATTTCCCCCTCCTATTCCAGTGAATCGAGTATTTGAATCGCCTTGGTAACAGTTAGATGAGTGTAATAAGTATCGTTAACCATCATAACAGGGCCTTCATCACAATGCCCCAAACATTCAACTACCTCTAGAGTGAATTTTTTGTCTTTTGTGGTTTCATTTTCTTCAACTTTGAGATAATCTTTCAAGGCTTTAACTAAGGTTGTGGACTCGTTTAATCTACATGAGACACTGTCACATACACGTACGATGTATTTCCCCGTTGGTTCAAGATGGAACATAGAATAAAAACTGATCACCCCGTACAACTGAGCTTTTGGGATGTCTCTTTTTTGCGAGATTCTCAAGATATCCTCTTCGGAGATGAATCCATACGTTTCTTGAATATCGTGAAGTTCTTCCAAGAGTTCTTTTTCATAATACTTTTCCATTCCATCGCCTCCTTCTAATTTTGAAATACAAAAACTTTGATGCATTTATTAGCAAAATCTAGATTGTTAATATTTTCACTAAATTTGAGCAATTTTTAACATATTTATGTGAAAAAAAGCGCTAAAATAATACTATATACGTTGTTAAAAAGCTTTTTAGCGCCCCTTTCGCCCCGCTGCCCACCCTTTAGAATAAAAGAGTCTTTGCCCTTCGCCCTAAGTTATTTTTTGGTTCTTGATTTGGAAATCAAATATGCCCCAATTCCGATCAATAATATACTTATCACGATTTTGATAAAATTTCTAAAGAAAAATGTCGAAGGAGTTATTATACTTACCAAAATAATTAGCCCAATTACGATAAATAGTAATGCAAACAACCCTATAACGACTTTTCTGTCTTCGTCTTCTAGATTATGTGAAATATGATGGTGCTCGGTTCCGGGCGTTTCTTCTAAATGTTCATCAGAATAACGATTTCCTTGAGGTTGCGGTGGGATTATAAAAATTGCGATTATGTACAAAATAACCCCAAATCCCCAAACTAGGCTTAACACAATCCACAAAAGTCGTATGATAACTGGATCAATTTCGAAATACTCACCTAAGCCTCCACAAACGCCGGCTAAAATCTTATTTTCTCTGGAACGATAAAGTTTTCTCATTTTTTTCCCCTCCAGTTTTGAAGTGATAGCTGCCATTAGAAGCTTTTTTAGCGCCCCTTTGCCCCGCTCCCCACCCTTTTTAGGGAAGGGAGCTGGGGTCCCTTAGCCCCGCTGCCCACCCATAAGGATAAAAGGTCTTTACTCTTATTACCGCTGTCCCCCTTTTTAAGGAAGGGACCTGGGGCCCTTTAAACTTCGTTACCCATCAAAGTTTTGTTTTTCAAAAGCCAATTAATAGCATTGGTACCAAATCTGAGGTGAAGAGAGTCAATTACACCCAAATAATTAAAATCATTAATAAAATGCTCAAGAGTTATTAAATTTTTTTGCATATCAGATAAGGTGATCTTTTTGCATTCAAAAGCTTTTAATAATTCCCCCATATCAAGTATTTTATATTTTAAGTCGTTATAAATTAGAAGATCCAATTCTTGATCTTGAAATTCAATATTGTCACTGCTGACATTGTATTTGCCAAAATCTATATAAACGAGATATTTAGACATTTCACCTTTCTCGTCGTGATAATAAGTTAGCATCACGTTGTCACTGGGGCATAATATGCGTTTTATGAAAACAACCGAGTTATGAGAAGATAAAATCTTCCATTTCCTTTTTATTCCATACAGATTATTTTCAAATACCCTTATTTCATCTACTTGAATTTTTTCGTCAACGGCATGAGTTTTTATTTGTTCAATTTTGTTATTTAAATCAAATTTATAGTATTTTATAACTACCACCTCTAATGTGTGGAAGAAAGACCTAGCTTAATTCATGAATTAATAAGCCACTCCTCAATTTTGGTTCAAACCAAGTAGATTTAGGCGGCATTATCTTATTCATCTCTGCAACTTTTAAGAGTTGGTCTATTTGCGTGGGATACATAGAAAATCCAACCATCCAATCTTTTTTGTCTATCCACTTTTCGATTTCTTTTACGCCTCTAATACCACCCAGGAAATATATTCTTGGATCGGTTCTGGGATCTTTTATAGAAAGTATGGGATCCAATAAGTATTTTTGCAATATATGTACATCAAGGTTTTCAACAGGATCTTCACTTTCTTCACCTTTAAATGTGAGTTTGTACCATTTTTTTTGAAGATACATACCAAAAGAGTGAGGTAAATCTGGGGAATAAGGTGAAAAAGGAGCTTCTTCTACTTGAAAATAGGAACTGATCTTTTTCAAAAATTCTTCTTCTTTTAAACCGTTTAGATCTTTAACTATTCTATTGTACGGGAGTATTCTGAGTTCGTTGTGGGGGAAAATAGCAGCCATAAAATAATTGTAGGGTTTGTCCAAAGAGTAATTTGTGTCTTTTTCTTTCATTATTTTTTGAACTCTGGAAGCGGCAGCAGCTCTATGGTGCCCATCTACAATGTAAAGATATTCGATACTATTGAAAGCTTTTTCGATTTGTTCCCTTTCGTCTTCTTCCTGGATTTTGATAAGTTCATGTTTCACATTGTTTTCATCGCAAAAGGAATAAAGAATTTCCTTGTTTTTTATAAGCTTGTCAATGATCGCTTTTAAATCTTCTTGGGCTTTGTAGGTTAAGAAAACGGGTCCGGTTTGTGCATTTAGATTTAATATGTGATTTGTCCTATCGTCTTCTTTGTCTCTTCTTGTTAATTCATGTTTTTTTATAATTCCTTTATCGTACTCATCCACACTCACAACAGCAAAAAAGCCTGTTTGAGAAACCCCTTGCCAGGTTTCACGATAAATATAAAAGGATGGTTCGGAATCTTTAATTAACACCCCATTTTTGATAAAGGATTCAAGATTTTCTTTAGCTTTTTTGTAAATAGCCTCTTTAGAATCTTCTTCCGCCTCTACTTCGGACCTTGTTACCCTCAAAAAAGAATTGGGGTTTCTGGAGATTATTTCCTTAACTTCATCCTCCTCAAGTACGTCGTAGGGTGGGCAAGAAAAACACTGTTCTATCCCTTTATATGGTCTTAAAGCTTTAAAGGGCTTTACTGTAGCCAACTCTATCTCCTCCTGTCTTTAATTAATTGATGAAAATATTGATCTTGAACTTCAAACATCTTTTTGGCATCTTCTTCGGAGTTTTCATGATCATAGCCAACGATATGTAGTAAGCCATGAATAAGTATATAATAAAATTCTTCTTCAAAGGAATTGCCAAAATCAGGCGCTTGTTTTTCTATCCTTTCAACAGAAATAACAATATCTCCAATGACAGGTTCGTTTAAACCATAAGAAAAGGATAAAACATCCGTCGGTGTACTTTTACCTCTGTATTTATTGTATTCGCTTATACTATTATCGTCGGTGATTAATATGTTTAATTCAAAATTTCCTTCGCCAACCTCGTTTAGAAGAAGTTTTTTGGCGATATCTTTGATTTTTTTACTGTCTATCTTTCTTAAATCTTGTTGGTTTATAACGTTTATTTTCAAAGACGTTCTCCCTCTACTCTCTAAGTTCTTTTGCCTCAACTTTGGGATAGGATATCCTTTTATGATTCATTTCCATTATGGTTCTAATAATACGGCCTTTTATCTTTCTGATTTCTCTAAGTGTTAATCCACAATCGTCTAACTGTCCCTCAAAAAAAAGAGAGTTTATCAAATTATCAAGTTTTTCATTAAGATCCACAGCGCTTAACTCTTGCATGCTTCTTACCATGGCTTCGGTTACATCACATATCATTAGTATAGCAGCTTCCTTAAATTGAGGAATGGGTCCGGGATATCTGAACATGTTGGTATCTTTTATCCCTGTTTGATTATAATATTCGCTGTAAAAGAATTGCTTAACCCTTGTGCCGTGATGCTGTGCTATCATATCCTCTATCAGTATGGGTAAACGGTATTTTTTTGCCAATTCGATACCATAGGTAACATGGTTGTTTAATATCAGAGAACTTAATTTAGCACTTATATCAGAATGAGGGTTTTTATTCTTTTGGTTTTCTGAGAAAAACTGAGGTCTCCACACCTTCCCTATATCGTGGAAGTACGAACCTACTCTAGCTAACACCGTATTTCCATTGATAATTTCAGAGGAACTTTCCGCTAAGTTAGATATGATCATGCTGTGATAGTATGTTCCCGGTGCTTTCAAAGAAAGATTTTTTAGCAAAGGATTGCTTAAATTACCCAGTTCCAATAAACCGATCTCTGAATAAACTCTAGTTAAGTATTCAAAGAAGGGTAAGATACCCATAGTTACCAACATGCTTAAAAAATTACTTTCGATTATTATGAGATAGTCCAAAGGGTTATAGTATAAGTTAATAACATAAGCAACGATAATTTGTGTTAAACTAGCCCATAAAAATGGTAGTATTATCTCTACTCTCCTTTTGATCTTTCTTGATGATAGTGCGACAACTGCTGCAGGTAAAAACAAAAAAATTGTGAACTTCAAGTCAAATCCGAATAAAATACCAAAGTAAGCGGAAAATATGAGGCCAGAAATTAAACCGGTAGAGTAATCTATTAGTAAGGTTATTATCAACGTACTCAATATGGTCGATATTGCAAATATATTCACATATTTATAAACAAAAAGATTCAGAATTATATTGAAAAAGAGCGGCGTTAGAAAAGCCGCCCAGTAATTTTTAGGATGAAGTTCAAACATTTTGTTCCTAGGTAACAAAAATTCTCCGATAAATATCCAAAATACAAGAAAAACGAGGTTAAAACTTAACTGAAAGTTCAATGAAATTCTGTGAAAAATGAGCCATTCAGCGAATAAGGATAAAAATATAAAAAGAATCACCCTAATTATAAAACCTTTATTTTTAGAAAAAAATAAATTTGCTTTTTGAAAAAGGCTTTTGCTGGTTTGTTTATTGTTTTCTGTATTTTTGCTCTTCATACAGTGGAAAACACTTCCTTATTCAGCGTTTTCATAATCTTCATAGGCTTTTATAATTTCTTTTACTAAAGGATTCCTTACCACATCGTTATTTGATAGTTCAATGAATTTTATCCCAGAAATGCTTCCATTCAACACCTTTCTAACCGATAGTAACCCTGAATCTTTCTTTTTCTCTAAGTCTATTTGTGTAACATCTCCAGTGATGACCGCCTTAGTGTTGAACCCTATCCTTGTTAAAAACATTTTCATTTGTTGATAAGTTGTATTCTGAGCTTCGTCTAGAATAATATAAGAATTGTTTAACGTTCTACCTCTCATGTAGGCTAAAGGTAGTATTTCTATAATACCTTTTTCTCTGTATGAAATCAGTTTGTCTGTATCCATAAAATCAAGTAGGGCATCATATAACGGCCTTAAATAGGGATCGACTTTTTCATAAAAGCTACCAGGTAAAAAACCTAGTTTTTCTCCTGCTTCAACAGCTGGTCTTGTTAAAATTATCCTTTGAACTTTACCCGATCTTAAATAATCTACCGCCATAGCAACCGCTAGATATGTTTTGCCCGTTCCGGCTGGTCCTATACTAAAAACAATATCATTATTTTTTAAGTAGTCGATGTAATTTGCTTGACCTTCAGTTTTTGCGAATATTTGAGTACCCAAAATGCGAGTATTGATAACTTCTTTCATTGATTTTTTCTTTTCTTCAGTCTTAGAGCCATTCCCGTTGGTTTTATACCTAGAAACCACGTATTGGAATTCATCCCAATCGAGTAAATGACCCTCGTCTAAAATTTCTAAAAGTTCTGTGAATATCTTTGATGTTTTATTAACCGAGTCATCATCCTTTCCTTCGATGAAAATTTTTCTGTTTTTATAATGTATATCTACGTTCATCTCTTTTTTTATGTACTTTGTTCGACTATCATAAGCCCCAAAAATTTCAATCGGTTCCACATTCTCAGGTATAGAGATAGAATATCTCAGAATAGATTATCCCTCCTCTTGGATTTTTTTACAAATTAAGGTATACTTTTATCACTTACATTATACCACAATTTAAGAAAAATAGGAATAATCGTGAAAATAACTGTTTAAAGGGGTTAAAAGCATGTGGTATCCGGGGCACATAGAAAAAACCAAATCCTTAATAAAAAAGCATTTAAAACTTGTCAACGCGGTAGTAGAAATTCTGGATGCAAGGGCTCCATACGCTAGCAGGGCATATGAAGAGCAACAACTTTTTAGAAACAAAAAAAGAATAATTATTCTGAATAAAAAAGATCTATGTGACATGAAAAAAACTAAGTTATGGGAAAAGTATTATAAAGAGAAAGGTGAGGATGCTTTTTCACTTAGCCTAAATGAATCCAATGTGAAAGACTTTTTTTTAAACCATATTTATCCCATCGTTCCTAAAAAGTTTAATGAAAAGTCGCTTATGATAGTTGGTATACCAAATGTTGGTAAATCTACCTTTATAAACCGTCTAAAAGGTAAAAAATCTGCCGCAGTCGGGAATAAACCTGGAATAACAAGAGGGTTACAATGGATAACTGTATCAAAGGATTTAAAAATTCTTGATACACCAGGTGTGTTATATCCAAAACTTTTTAGCAAGAATCTTGTGAACAAATTAATTCTTATTGGCTCTCTAAAAGCAGAAGATTCAGAATTGGATGAGGCTCTCTTCTATCTTTTTGACTTTTTAAAGCAAGAGTATCCTAATATTTTGGATACAGTTTTAGAAGAATGGGACAACTGTGAAAATGCAGTTGAGTTCATAGAAAAATTTTCTATGAAAAGAAATTTTCTAAAAAAGGGCGGAGTTCCAGATTACGAAAGGGGAAGAAATGTCTTTCTAAAAGAAGTGTCAGAAGGGAAATATGGGGGTATAACCTATGAAATACCTTCTGATATTGATTGAAAAAACCGGTGCAAACACCGGCTTTTTAGAATTTTTCTATAATTTTGACATAATCTCCGTTGCTGAGTAAAGCTGCATTGGCTTCGTCGATATCAACATGGAACTCTAATGCAAATTTTTCACTAACTCTAATCAAAACATCTTGAAAAATAAGTCTTCTTCCTTCTTTGTCACAATATACTGAAACTAAGTCTTTATCTTTAACGCCATAATGTTCAGCATCCCTTGGCAGCATATGTATGTGCCTTTTGGCAATGATTACACCCTTCTTTAACTGTATTTCACCAACAGGTCCTTTTATTGTAATACCAGGGGTTCCCTCTATATCTCCTGAGTCTCTAACAGGAGGGGTTACTCCCAATTTAAAAGAATCGGTTCTAGAAATTTCCACTTGTGACTCTTTTCTTACAGGGCCTAATATTCTCACTTTTTGGAAAGTTCCCTTTGGCCCTATTAATTCTACACATTCTTCAGATGCATATTGTCCCGGCTGTCCTAATGGTCTTAAGGGAGTTAATTCATAACCTTCACCAAACAACTTTTCCAAATCCTCTTGTGATAAATGTACATGCCTATTTGATACCCCAACAACTACTCCTGGTTCTTTCAATTGCAACTTTTTACACCTCCATAAATGATGAAATCCTACTGAAATCTTCCTATTTCATCGACTTTCTTACCACGTATCTAAACTCTTTAGGTTTTGAAATTTCTGCTATTAAAGGGCCTCTTTTTACAGAAAGCCATCCCGCTCCGGGAAGGGCTATATCATTGCCCTTATCAATCTTTACAATTTCTCTTTCAAACTCTATTTGGTTAAAATCAAAATTATCATTGTAAGGTGGAAATAGAATCTTTCTATTGTGAAGTAAATCATTAATTCTCTCTTCTTTTGCTCTATGAGCAGATATCTCTTCTGGAAGAAAAACCGTGATTATAGGAGGTAAATTGTTAACACCGTTCTTTAAAACTTTCAACCAGAACAATCCGCTGATAAAAAGAATATTTTTTTCATTCACGGTGAAAGTTTTAATCTTAATTTTTTTAGAAGGAATCATCTTAACTTGAGTATAAATATCAAAAAAATCGCACAATCTGTCTTGAGTGAAAATGCCGGGTGTATCGAACAATTGTAAATCTGTGTTAGGTACTTTTGCTTTTAATACCTTTAAAGTAGTTCCAGAATATGCACTTACAGTTATTTCTCCCCTCACAAGTCTATTTAAAAAAGATGATTTACCTACATTGGTTACACCTATTACCAATGCCTTTTGTTTCTCTGTTTGTAAAAGTAGTTTTTTTGTCTTTTCTATTCCCATACCCGTTTTAACGCTGACCATTCTCACATGATCATCTGGTATATTTATGCCCATTTCTTTGATTCTGAAGAGCAACCACTTTTTTAATTTTGCGTAAGGTGTGCTTTTCGGCAAGAGATCGATTTTATTAACGATTAAAAAAATATTCTTCCCTTTTAATTTTTCAGCAATCTCTTTTCTAAATGTGCCTTCGAAATCTATTACATCGACTACCCAAAAAACAGTTTTGAAATCCCTTAAAATCTTGTCAATATCATGGGAAAAATCGGAATTTATTTTGATAGGTAATAAATAATTATAATGCTTTAATTTAAAGCATCTTTGACAAACTACAGATTCGTTATTTTCTATTTTTTCTTTTAGAACATTCTCAGGTATATACCCTGGTTTTTTAGGGTCTTCTGTTTGTATCTCTACACCGCAGCCTTCACATTTCATAATAATTATTTACTCCATTAAAAAATTTTTGAAAGGAACAAAATCCGCAATTATTTTCCCATAAAATAGTTTCTACCATTTGAACCTATGTTAAAAAAACCCGAATACTTAGATATTTCTAGGTATTCGGGCCAAAGGTTTTTGTTCCTCAATCTACCTCTTTTTTTAGAGTTTCAGGTAGAAAGATAAAGTTTAATATTCCTGTCAGCAAGAAAAGGATTGCAATCCCTATTAATCCTATATTTATGTTGCCTCTCTCAAGAAAATATGAAGTATAAAAGGGTGCGATGAAACCCGAGAACCTCGTTAAGGCACCTGAAACACCGTTAGCTGTTCCTCTCATAGTTGTTGGATAAAGTTCAGGAGTATATGCATATGTCAAACCCCACTCACCCATACAAAAAATAGAAACAACCAAACTAAAAATCAACACTAATATATTTGAAGAAACGCTGGCGAATATAACCGAAGAAATTGCTGTTCCTAAAGCAAACAATAAAACACTTTTTCTTCTTCCAATCTTCTCAATAAGATACGCTGCTAATAAATAACCTGGTAACTGCGCTAAAAACATGTAAAAAGTGTACCAATCTGTTAAAACAACATTCACACCTTTCTGAGCTAAAATCCCTTTAACCCAAACGAAAATACCGTAATATCCAAAACTCATAGTAAACCATAAGAGAAGAATATTTAGGCTTCTAACTAAATAACCTTTTTTAAAAAGTGCATTAATAGTTACTTTTTCTTTCTTCGGTACTATAATTTTTTCTTTAATATTGTAATTAAAAAGTTTTTCAAACTCCTCTTTTTTCTCTCTTATTAGCAAATACTTTGGAGATTCTGGAACAGTAAATAAAAGCAAAAAGGGAATAAACCCAGCCCCTAAAAATATATAATCCAACCTCCAAGTAAAATTTCTAGCAATGAACATATGGATTATGGCTATAAATATACTTCCAATTGCCCAGCTGCTTTCTAGATAAACTAAGTATTTGCCCCTAATTGAAACATTCAAAAATTCGGTTAAATATGCGTTTAAAACAGGCATAGAACCACCAAAACCAATTCCAGATAAAATCCTAAAAATAATGAAAAGTGTTGGAGAACCTATAAAACCACTAAGGACACTGAAAAAACTTCCGATAAACAATAGAAACATTGCAGACTTCTTTCTGCCAAAGTAATCCGAGATAATTCCAGCACTTAATGTACCTATAAACATGCCTATAAAAGTGGAACTAGCGATCGTCGAGGCAAAAATGTTGGATAAGTTCCATTCTTGTGCAAGTAGCGGAAGAGTGAACGAGGTTATCATTACATATGCAGCTACAACAGCCCATCCCAAAGAAGTAATAAATAATAAATAATTTCTTTGAGATTGTGAAACTACTTTTTCTATCAAAGAATCAAACGTCATAACGAAGCCTCCTACTATGTTTTGTGTATACTGCCTTTAAAAACTTTAAAACCCATCTGTATATACAGTATATATCAAAATAAATTATACCATCCTCAAATTTACTTGTCAACCAAAAAATTTTGTGATATAATAAATTTGCTGATTGGGGGATCGTCTAATGGCAGGACAGCGGACTCTGACTCCGTCAGTGGAGGTTCGAATCCTCCTCCCCCAGCCAATACAGTAAAGGATCCTTTAAAAGGGTCCTTTTTTCTTTTTTTAGCAAATAGAGCTTTCGCAAAAGTATTTGAAGAATAAGAAGAACTTATAGATGAAAAAGTGATGTAATTTAAACGAAACATTTTCTTGTTAAAATTTTAATAAATTTAAGTTATAATATAATTAATACTGGTGAAAAAAAGTCAGTTAAAACATCAAAATGACAAATCTTTTTGTGGGATAGTGAAATATATAACAAAAATTATAAAAGGGGTGATTACCGTGAGTATGAAAGATACTTTTCAAAGAGCAATGGGCTGGATGGAAGAGTTTTCTAAGACGAACCCAGAGCAAATGGGGAGTTTCCAAAACATGATGGAAGCCATCGAAAAAGAAGAAGGCGCTGCACTTGATAAAAAAACTAAAGAGTTAATAGCTGTTGCACTTTCTGTAGCCAGAAACTGTGAATGGTGCATTGCTTTTCATGTGAAATCTGCGTTAGATGCGGGTGCCACAGAGGAAGAAATTTTGGAAGCTGCGTGGGTTGCAGTGTTGATGGGTGGAGGTCCGGCTTTAATGCATGCAGGTTTGGTTTTGGAAGCGTTAAAAGATCTAAAATAATAGTGAATTATATCAAAGGGGAGGAAAGCTCCCCTTTTTTGTTATGATATTAAAAGACGAATTTAGATAAATAGAGATAATGGAATAAATTTTCATTATTCTCTCAGCTGGGCTTTAGGTTCTAAGGTACCGCAGGTTTCTTCCTTAAAAGGGTGGGCTGCGGAACAAAAGATAAAGAGATTTTTATCCTTATGGGTGGGGAACGGGGTAAAGAGAGAGAAATTGTTTTATCCTTGTGGGTGGGGAGCGGGGTGAAAGGGCGCTATATAATGTTTTAGAGATTCTAAAGGCAATAAACAATGAAATAAAAAGGAGGAAATTCTAATGTACGATGTTGTTGTTATTGGATCAGGGTCAGGGGGTTATGTGGCGGCAATAAGGTTATCTCAATTAGGGAAAAAGGTTGCCGTTGTTGAAAAAGAAAATCTTGGTGGAACTTGTACTAACAAAGGTTGTATCCCCACAAAAGCGATGTTGACCTCTTCACATCTTTACGAAGAGATTTTAAAAAAATCGAACAAATTAGGCATAAAAGTAGGTGAAGTAACTTATGAAATAAACGAAATAATGAAACATATGAAAAAAGTTGTTCTACAATCCAAAAAAGGTATAGAATATCTATTTAAGAAAAATCATATTGATTTAATACAAGGTGTCGCAGAAATAATCGATAAAAATCATATAAAAGTTGGCGATAAAAGTATAGAAACACAAAACATTATTTTAGCTCACGGTTCTGAACCAGTAGTTTTTTCACCCTTCGATAAAATCGAAGGAATTTGGACAAGTGATGATGTATTTACGATGGAACATATGCCAGAATCGATTTTGATAGTTGGTGGAGGGGTAATTGGTGTAGAATTTGCTACATTTTTTGCAAGTTTAGGTAAAAAAGTTTATGTTGTTGAACTGCTTGAACATATACTCCCCAATGAGGATAAAGATGTTGCAGAAGAAGCAAAAAAATCTTTGGTTAGAAAAGGTGTGGAAGTCTTAGAAAAACATAAGGTCATAAATATCCAAAAAAATGAAGATTCATACGTATCGAAAATCGATTTCAATGGTGAAACCAGAGAAATAATAAGCTCAAAAATTTTACTTGCCGTAGGGAGAAGGCCTGTTATAACGCAAGATATTAAAAATTTAGGTGTAGAGATAGAAAAAGGTGTTAAGACAGATTTTAAAATGAGAACAAACGTTGAAAATGTATATGCAATAGGAGATATTAGAGCCCATATTATGTTAGCTCATGTAGCTATGAATGAAGGGATAGTAGCCGCCCACAATATCGCAGGTGAAGTCAAGGAAATGGATTACAGTGCTGTGCCAAACATCATTTTCTCTAACCCAGAAATAGCAACTGTTGGGCTAAAAGAAAAAGAAATTGATCCTGAAAAAGTTATCATTTCAAAATTCCCTGTATCTGCTAACGGCAGAGCGAGAACTATGGAAGAAAGAGATGGTTTTGTAAAGATAATAGCTGATAAGGAGACTAAAAAAGTATTAGGTGTAGCTATTGTCTCTCCGAATGCTACAGATATGATTATGGAAGGAGTTTTGGCTGTAAAGTATGGGATGAGTGTAGAGCAACTAACAGATTGTATACATCCTCACCCCACTTTGACTGAAAGTCTGCTTGGTGCAGAAGAAAGTGCGGAAGGATTAGCCATACATATTTAATTAATAATCAATCATAAGATATTACATAGGATAAGGGGTAGATAATTCATTTATCTACCCACTATTTGATCTTGCCTAACGTATCTTTCACTAACAATATTTTGGTTCTTCTTTATCTATCCATAAATATTATAACCTCAAGTAGTATGACCTCTGCTAACTTCTTAAGATTTAGCCATGCCTTAATGTATGGGATGTCTAACCAGCATGCTCTTGAGATCTCCCCTAGTAAATGCAATAACTTTCATTGATGAACAGCCTTATCTCCGACTAAAGGTTAAGTTTTCCGTTTTAATACTAAGTTGTTTCTAAATTAAATTTCATAAAGATTACTTTTGTAAATAGATTCATATTTAATTGTGCATAAAATAACAAAGTTCTATGCCTTTATTTTATCTATATTATTCCTAATGTTATGACAAAATTTGTGAAAAATAGAGATTTTAATTTCTAATGCTTTCTAATCGATTATAATTGTCTTTAATCTCCTATAACTAAGTTTGACATCAAAGGCAGAAAAGCGTATAATTTTTACTAATTAAAAACAACTAAGAGAAATAAATGTTACTAAAATTATTTCTGAAAGAATCTAATTTTAAATCTATAATCCATTAAAAAAAGAGGTGAAATTAAGTATGGTAGTTGACGTAACCGTTCCGAAGTGGGGATTAACTATGAAAGAAGCAGAGATTGTAAAATGGTACAAAAATGAAGGTGAAAGAGTAGAAAAAGGTGAACCGTTAGTACAGGTTATGACAGAAAAAATTACTAACGATATTGAGGCGCCTGCTTCGGGGATTCTAAAAACTATAATGAAGAAAAAAGGAGATTCAGCCGAAGTAGCCGAGAAAATTGCAGAAATTGAAACAAATGAGTAAGAATTATAAAAAAAAGAAAAGATTTGTTTTATTTTCAAATTCGATTAAAAGCTGCTATTTAGAACTTGTAAATAACTTAAATTTAGAAAAAGGAGGAGGAAAACAAATATGGATATTTCTAAGGAATTAGTAATGGATATGTATACGAAGATGCTTAGAATAAGAAGATTTGAGCAGAGAGTTGCTGAGTTATTTGCTGCTGCAAAAATTGGAGGTTTTGTACATCTATATTGGGGAGAAGAAGCGGTTGCAGTAGGTGTAACTGCCAATCTTTCTAATGATGATTTAATAACAAGTACACATAGAGGTCATGGCCATTTAATAGCAAAAGGTGGAGAAACGAAGTACATGATGGCTGAGCTTTATGGTAAAGAAACCGGTTATTGTAAAGGAAAAGGTGGTTCTATGCACATTGCAGATGCTACAAAGGGAATACTTGGTGCTAATGGTATTGTGGGTGCGGGCCTTCCTATAGCAACAGGTGCAGCTTTATCAATTAAGCTCAGAGGTAGTAATCAAGTATCTGTATGTTTCTTTGGTGACGGTGCTTCAAATCAAGGGACATTCCATGAGTCCATGAATATGGCAGCTATATGGAAACTCCCGGTGGTATATATTTGTGAAAATAATCTATATGGAGAGTTTACCCCTCAGAAAGATCACCAAGCTATAACCGATATTTCTAGTAGAGCCGAAGCATATGGTTTTCCAGGAATTACGGTTGATGGTAATGATGTGTTTGCCGTATATGAAGCCACAAATGAAGCGATTAAAAGGGCAAGAAATGGGAATGGGCCCACTTTAATTGAATGTAAAACCTATAGAGTAAGGGGGCACTTTGAAGGAGATCCCCAGCTTTACCGTAGTAAAGAAGAAGTAGAAGAATGGAAAAGAAATGACCCCATAATGAGAGTGGAAAGATACATCTCAGAAAACGGAATAGTTAGCGAAGAAAAGCTAAAAGAAATTCAAAAAGGCATAGATAAAGAGCTAGATGAGGCTGTAGAATTTGCAGAAAAAAGTAAAGATCCCGATGAAAAAATGGTAGCAGAAGATGTTTATACAGACATTGTAGAGGAGGTGCGTGTAAGATGAGAAAGATGAATTATGGTCAGGCAATAAATGAAGCATTGAGAAATGAATTGCGACGTGATCCCAATGTTTTTCTTATGGGAGAAGACGTAAAATATGGAGTATTAGGAGTAACTGCCGGTATAGTTGACGAGTTTGGAGAGGAAAGAGTCAGGAATACCCCAATTTCTGAAGAGGCTGTTGCAGGGGGAGCAGTTGGAGCAGCCGCTGCTGGTAGTAGACCTGTAGCCGAAATTATGTTTATAGATTTTTCGACTATAGCAATGGATCAAATTGTAAACCAGGCAGCAAAGATGCGTTATATGTTTGGAGGTAGAATAACGTTACCTTTAACCTTTAGAACAATGGTTGGAGCTGGTATTCAAGCAGCAGCACAGCATTCACAAAGCTTAGAAGCTTGGTTCACCCATATACCAGGTTTAAAAGTAGTTTACCCTTCTACCCCAAAGGATGCTTTGGGATTGACGATAGCCGCAATCAGAGACGATAATCCGGTAATTGTTTTAGAGCATAAACTTTTATATGCAATGGAAGGGGAAGTTCCAGATGAAAATGAACCAATTCCCATAGGTGTGGCGGATGTGAAGAAAGTAGGTAAAGATGTGACTTTAGTTGCAACCGGAATGATGGTACATAAGTGCTTAAACGCAGCAAAACAACTTTCAGAAGAAGGGATAGATGTAGAAGTAATAGACCCAAGGAGTTTATTTCCGTTGGATAAAGATACTATTTATAATTCAATCAAAAAGACTCACAAAGTGGTTCTGGTTAGTGAGGAAGTAAAGAGAGGTTCGTGGATAGGAGAGCTGTCCGCCATGATAGCTGAAGAAGCTTTCCAAGATTTGAATTCCCCTATCTTACGAGTGGCCGGACTTAACACTCCTGTCCCCTTCTCTAAAAAACTTGAAGATTATTTTGTTCCTAATGAAGTAGATATCATTGAGGCAATAAAATCAATAATATAGATATATATAGACAAGGCATATTTTCTCTCTACATTAAGGAGGTTTTGTTGATTGGAAATAGGGATAATCGCTAATCCAGCGGCTGGGAAAGACATAAGAAGACTCGTTGCTCATGCAACAGTAATAGATAATAACGAAAAAGTAGATATAGTAAAAAGAATAATATTAGCTTCTCAAAGTTTTGGTATCGAACGTGTCTACATCATGGCTGATGCGTTTTACATAGGTTACAAAGTTGTTGAAAGCTTGGAAACTATAAAGAAGTTAAAATGTGATGTTGAGATAATCAATGATCATGTAACCTATAGTTTAGAAGACACGATAAAGGCAACCCAATTACTTGAAGAAAAGAATGTAGACTGTATTTTATCCTTAGGGGGGGATGGAACCAACAGAGCAATAGCAAGAGTTATAGGAGACACTCCTTTGTTGCCAATTTCCACAGGGACAAATAATGTATATCCTGAAATGGTTGAAGGAACGATTGCCGGGATAGTGGCGGCAATTGTATCTAAAAATATAATTCACAAAGATGAATTTTGCTCCAAAGATAAGATAATAGAAATATATAAAAATAATAAACTTATAGACATAGCATTAATTGATGTAGTTATTTCAAAGGAACAGTTTATAGGGGCTAAAGCTATATGGAATTTGTCTAGTATCTCAGATATTATTGTATCCAGAGCAAATCCTTGGAGTATTGGCTTTTCCTCTATTGCGGGATATATAAAAACGGTTCATAGAGAAGACAACTTTGGTTTGTACTTAGACCTTAAAGAAAATAATGCAAAGAAAAAGGAAGTAATAGCTCCGGTGGCACCAGGTATATTAGAAAAAATCCAAGTTTCAGAAGTAAAAAAGTTAAACATAGATGAGGAATTCATATATCAAGTTGAGGTTCCAGGCACTTTGGCCTTAGATGGGGAAAGAGAAATAGAAATAAAAAAAGGAGATAATATTACTTTTAAAATTACGAGAAATGGTCCTTGCAGAGTAGATGTGAAAAAAGCTTTAGAATGGGCTCAAAGTCGAAATTTTTTTACTGAGGAAAGTGCTAATGCAAAAATATAGAAGTTTTAAAGTAGAGTTATCGAAACTTGAAGCGAAAGTTTTAGTAGTAGGGTGATCTTATAGGGAAATCAATTTTTCCCTATACTTCAGAAAAAATTTTGAAAAAGGGAAGTGGTTTTTATGAGGGTTAAATAATGTTATAAGGTGTTTTGCCTTTCACATAGTTAATAAAAAAAATTATAACTAATGAATAGAAACAGTTAGGTTAATAGGGAATAAGAAAAAAATGGTTTTTGAACAGAGTAAGAGTATTTGATAAACAATTTAAATTTTCTGTAGATAGTATACATTTTTATAAAAGGAGGCTAGATTATGGGATTATTAGATGGAAAAATTGCAATAATCACGGGAGCGGCCCGCGGTATTGGGCAAGCTTATTCTATTCGTTTTGCAAAAGAAGGGGCAAAACTGGTAGTTTGTGATGTGCTAGATTGTAATGAAACTAAAGCAAAAGTGGAAGCTGAAGGTGCAGAGTGTTTAGCATTAAAAGTCGATGTTACTGACGAAGAATCAACCCGAAAAATGGCAGAAGAAACCATTAACAAATACGGAAGAATAGATATTCTTCTTAACAATGCAGCAATCTATGGTGGCTTAGTTATGAAACCTTTTGAGAATATTTCAGTCGAAGAATGGGACAAAGTTATGTCTGTCAATTTGAAAGGTCTATTTCTCTGTTCTAAAGCAGTAACACCACAAATGAAGAAACAAAAGAAAGGTAAAATTATCAATATTTCTTCTACTACTTTTCACATGGGTGTTCCGATGTTGCTTCATTATGTCACATCTAAAGGAGGAGTTGTTGGTTTCACACGAGCTCTTTCCAATGAACTAGGAGAATATGGAATAAATGTAAACGCTATTGCTCCTGGATTTACAATGACAGATGCTAGTAAGGGTATTACAGGAGGAAATAAAGAACTGTTCGAGCAATTAGCAAGTATGCAAGCCAATATGCAAGCTATAAAAAGGAGAGAAGAACCTGAAGATCTTACAGGGGCAGCTGTATTCCTTGCTTCCGATGATAGTGATTTTATTGCAGGTGTAACTCTTCCAGTTAGTGGTGGCGCTGGTTTAGTTTGAGTTTTATGGTATCAAACGAATTATAGAGTCGGGAGATAATTGCTTATATTGAAGGTATTAAAAGTTAGTTACAATGCATGCTTTAGAGTTCGTAAAGGCAGGATTTTTTCAATGAAAAGGAGGGAAGAACTATGTTAAACAGCGAACTTTTGTTAAAAATGTATCAAAAGATGGTACTGATAAGGGCCTTTGAAGAGAAGGTGAGTGAGTTATTTGCTAAAGGCAAAATCCCAGGTTTTGCTCATTTGTCTTTGGGTCAAGAGGCTGTGCCTGTAGGTACCTGTGCAAATCTTGAAGAAGAAGATCATATAACTTCCACACATAGAGGTCATGGAGATATTTTAGCTAAAGGTGCTGATCCAAAATACATGTTTGCAGAACTTTTTGGTAAGTCTAGTGGTTATTGTAAAGGTAAAGGAGGTTCCATGCACATAGCTGATTATTCCCTTGGTATCATTGGGGCAAATGGAATAGTTGGAGCAGGGATACCAATTGCAACTGGGTCTGCCCTTGCACAACAACAACTAGGGACAAAAAACGTCACTGTATGTTTTTTTGGTGATGGAGCAGCGAATGAGGGTTCTTTCCACGAGGCTGTTAACCTAGCTTCCATCTGGAAACTTCCAGTCATTTATGTTTGTCAAAACAACCAGTATGCTGTTAGCACTCCAGCTTCATATGCCCTTTCCGTTCAAGATGTTTCATCAAGAGGATCAGCTTACAATATACCGGGTGTTACGGTTGATGGCAACGATGTTATTGCGGTATATGAAGCTGTACATGAAGCGGTAGAAAGAGCAAGAAATGGATCGGGGCCTTCTTTAGTAGAATGCAAAACGTACAGATGGCATGGGCATTTCGAAGGTGAAGAAGCTCTGGGATGGATATACAGATCCAAAGAAGAGGTTGAAGAGTGGAAAAAGAAAGATCCTATACCACGATTTGAAAACAACCTAGTAAATCAAGGGATACTAAGTAAAACGGATATTGAAAAAACAAAAGAGCAAACAAAACAGTTAATTGAAGATGCGGTAAAATTTGCAGAAGAAGCTCCTTTACCAGATCCAGAAGAAGCTTTAGTTGGCCTCTTCCCGGATTAAAAATTGGGTAAAAGAAAGAAAGGAGGGAAAGAAATGAGAGAAGTTATGTTTGTTCAAGCTCTTGGAGAAGCGATGGCAGAAGAAATGGAAAGAGATCCTAGGGTTATATTAATGGGAGAAGATGTACAATTAGGGGCTTTTGGTCAAACTAGGGGTTTGGTAGAAAGGTTTGGCCCCGGCAGGGTAAGAAATACTCCTCTTGCAGAAGTAGGTTTTACAGGTGCAGGAATTGGCGCAGCAGCTAGCGGACTGAGGCCAGTGGTAAATATAATGATGGCAAATTTTTTGTATGTTACTATGGATCAAATCGTAAACCAACTTGCTAAACTTAGATACATGTCAGGAGGACAGGTTGATTTCCCAATAGTAATATGGGCTACGACTGGTGCTGGAGGTTCAGCTGCGGCTCAACACTCAGATAATCCTGCTGCAATGTTTGTAAATGTACCGGGCCTTAAAATAGTTAAACCAGGAAATCCCTATGATGTTAAAGGTTTGATGAAAAGTTCAATAAGGAGTAATAGTCCAATAATTTTCTTTGAAGAAACAACCTTAGGTATGATGAAACAACCAATCCCCGATGAAGAATATACTGTTCCAATAGGAAAAGGAGAAGTTAAAAGAGAAGGGACTGATATTACGGTTGTTGCTATAGGGTGCATGGTGTCGCAAGCTCTTTCTGCCGCGGAAAAATTGGAAAAAGAAGGAATATCCGTAGAAGTAGTGGATCCAAGGACACTTGTTCCTTTAGATAAAGATATAATTTTAAACTCTGTTGCAAAAACTGGCAAGGTTGTTGTATGTGATGATGCTCCTCCTCTTTGTTCTGTTGCCTCGGAAATTTCGGCTACAATTAATGAAGAAGGATTCGATTTCTTAAAGGCTCCCGTGGCAAGAGTTACAAGAGAACATGTACCAGTACCTTTCAGTCCTCCAATGGAGAAGTTTGTATTACCAAATGAAGAAAAGATCATTAATAAAGTAAAAGAAGTAGCGAAACGATAACAAAAGAGTGAGGCACTCAATTTTGAGATGATATCAAAGATTGAGTGTCTCAAAATTAATTCATAACGATAATGAAGATTTTAGGGGAGGGATTTTTCTTTTGAGTGCATTTTCCAAAAGAATAGCGGATAGTTATGATAGTTGGTATAAAAGCCGTTTAGGTGAATTCGTTGATGAAATTGAGAGAAAGGTTGTTATGGATTTAGCGAAACCACAGAAAAATGAAAAGGTACTTGACTTAGGTTGTGGGACTGGAATATATAGTTTATTATTTCTAAATATGGGTTTGAAGGTAACGGGCATCGATCAATCAGATTTTATGTTAGAAAAAGCACGAAAAAAAACGAATAAAATTAATTTTATCAAAGCGGACGCATATAATCTACCTTTTCCAAATGAAAGTTTTGATTTGGTTGTTTCGGTAACAATGTTCGAATTCTTGGATGATCCACAAAAAGGTGCACGTGAAGCTTACAGGGTTTTATCTCCTGGGGGAAGATTAGTTATTTGTGTAATAGGTGCTAAAAGTACTTGGGCTAAACAATATAGGGAAAAAGCAAAAACAGAAGACGAATCACCTTACAAAGCAGCTAGATTTTATACGTTGGAAGAAGTCTTAAATTTCATACCAGAAGTTTCATATTCTGATTACAGTATAGCTTTACACTTTGGCCCTGACGCGGATCTGAATAACAAAGAACTTCTCTTAAAAAAAGAAATGCATGGTCAAAGGGTAAAGGACGATACGGGAGGTTTTATCTGTGTTAGATGGGACAAACAAGGAAACAAAAAAAGTAAGTGAATATTCTTGTTCAATGGCGCTCTATCCTCTTGGAACAGACGATTACGTGAGAATAATAAGCGATGCGATTATTAAGTTGCGAGAATTGCAAAATATAGAAATTACAGTTGGGAAGACGAATACAGTTGTGAAAGGAAGTAAAGAAGATATATTCAAAGCTATCAACCTTCTTATTGAGGAAGCACAAAAAAGAGGTACCTTTGCTTTAACTATAACTATTTCCAATGTTTGTGGCTTGACATGAACAAAGTCACGGGGCCCCTGATCAATTACAATCAAGGGCCTATGATTATATTTTAATAATTAACTACGTCTTTGACAGCATTGATTACTTTTGCTTCATTTAACAATACGTATTCCTCTTCAATTTTTGAATGTGGAACAGGTACCTTTATTCTTGTAACTCTCTTAATAGGGGCTTTCAAATATGAGTACCCTTTTTCAGCTACCAGCGCAGCAATTTCTGAAGCGAAAGATCCGTTTAGCGGGGCGTCATCAAGGGTTACTAATCTCCCTGTTTTTTTAACGGATTCTAAAATAAGGTCTTCATCAATGGGATATAAACTTCTGGCATCTACTACCTCGACAGAGATTCCTTCTTTCTCAAGTTTTTCTGCTACCGATGAGGCTAATACCCGTGGATAACCTGCTGCAACGATAGTAACATCTTTACCTTCTTTCTTGATATCTCCTTTTCCAATAGGTACAACATAGTCTTCATCAGGAATTTCTCCTTTAACCATAAAAGTTTTCATTTCTTCGTAGAAAATTACTGGATTATCATCTCTTATGGCACTTTTGAGTAATCCTTTTGCATCATATGGGGTTGATGGCATAACAACTTTGAATCCTACAGCATGTAGAAAATAATCAGCTGAATTGTCTGAATGTTGTGCTGCAGCACCTCCTCCTATATTTAAAGCTCTGAAAACAATAGGAATGTTAATCTGACCTCCATACATATATCTTAGTTTACCTACTTGATTTACAAGTTGATCCATGGCGACATACATAAAATTAGAAGTCATATATTCAACTACAGGGCGCAGTCCAGCTATTGCTGCACCAGTTGAAATTCCAGTAAATCCAGCTTCTGAAATAGGTGTGGATACCACTCTTTCCGGTCCAAATTCTTCAAAGAGCCCTTTTGTTTGTCCAAATGTTGCTGTATGAAGATCTTCTCCAATTAAAAACACATTTTCATCTCTTAACAACTCTTCTCTTAGAGCTTCATTTATTGCTTGAATTAACATGATTTGTCTCATTTTTATCCCTCCTAAATTTCTTTCATTTTTTAAATACTAAAAGGTACTTTAGATTGAAAAAGCGTATATCATTATGCAAACAGATCTTCTAAGGCATCTTCTGGCTTTGGATTTTCAGCTTTTCGAGCGAATTCTACAGCCTCTTCAATTTCTTTTTTTACTTTTTCCCGAACTAATTTTATTTTGCTTTCAGTTAAAACCGCTTTAGCCATTAAATAATCTTCAAATAATAAAATGGGATCTCTACTTTTCCAATATGCTTCTTCGGTTTTTGGTCTGTATCCCCATCCCATTTGTTCATCATTACCAGCACCAGCATGATGTCCGTATTTTCTGTAAGTTTTGCATTCAATAAGTGTGGGGCCTTCCCCTTTTCTTGCTCTTTCTACTGCTTCATGTACAGCTTCATATACTGCTAATACATCGTTACCATCCACTGTTACACCAGGGATAGAATAAGATTTAGCCCTATCTGAAATGTTTTCCACTGATAAAGCATATGAAACTGGAGTAGTCATAGCGTATTGATTGTTTTCACAAACATAAACGATTGGTAATTTCCAGATCGAGGCCATGTTTAAGGCTTCGTGAAAGACACCTTGGTTGGATGCTCCATCTCCAAAGGCACAAACAGTAACGGTATTTAAGTTTTTCTTTTTTTGAGCAAAAGCTGAACCTGTAGCTATTGGAATCGCCGCTCCAACTATTCCATTCATTCCGATCATTCCATCTTTAAAGTCAGCAATATGCATTTCTCCGCCTTTCCCTTTACAATAGCCAGCAGGTTTACCGAATAATTCAGCAAAAAGATATTTTGGATCCCCACCTTTTGCTAATACTGTACTTATTCCTCTATGAGATGGGGCATAATGGTCTTCTGGTAGCAAGTTTTTACATATTCCCACTGGAATGGCTTCTTGTCCGCTACCTGACAATAAGGTTCCAATCTCTCCTTTGAAAGAGAGTTCTACAGCTTTTTCTTCGGTTTCTCTTAAGAGAAGCATTTTTTCGTACATCCATAATAAATCACTGCTTTTTAACATTTTATTTCCCTCCTTAAAAGATTAGTTTTACGTACTTTACAAACTCTGAAACTTTTTGTCAGCGTCCCACTGCTTTATAGCCCACAATTAAGAATCAAATTACACTGCATTTTTATTCTTCAGTTTCTATTTCGCCGATTTTTTGGTTAGGTTTTATTGTGTCTCCTTCTTGAGCATATGTTTTTTTCAAAACTCCGTTAGCTGGTGCCTCAATATCGTTTGTAATTTTTGATGTCATTACTTGAACCAAAGGTTCGCCTTTTTTGACCGTTTCTCCCTCATTTTTATACCATTTAACTAACTCTAACTCTTCTACTCCCATTCCTAATTTTGGCACTAAAATTTCAACTGTCATGCAATTTCTCCTTCCTTTTTTGTTTTATTATTTTCGATAAAATATGGTGGAAATACGTGGGCCCTTGTTTCTGTGTATTTTTCTAGTTCTTCTTTTGTATAAGTGTGTGAGTTCTCTTTGAGAAAAACGAGATCGCTGACATTTTTTCTCAATATTTCATAAACTTTATCCGGCTTTTTAAATATAGCTGCATCGCATTGCGGGGTTCTATAATGAATGGGAACGACTACTTTTGGTTGAAGCTGGTTGGTGATCATCATAGCTGTTTCTAAACTAGGTCCTGGGAAGCCGGATAATGGAACAAACAAAATATCTACTTTAGCTTTCACATCCTCTAACAATTTTTTGTCCAAAAGGTGACCTACATCTCCCAAATGGCAAATAGTGATTCCTTCTGCTTTTACAAAGAATACAATGTTCTTTGTCCTAAAATTCGCATGTTTTGTTTCAATTCCACTAATATCTATGCCATCGATATTTTTTTGCCCACCCTCTCTTATTACTACTTTAGGGTTTTTAGCAGCTTTTATATTATTATGATCGGGATGATTATGAGTAATTAAGAGTATGTCTGCTTCTTCATCAACAGGGTCGTATTTCATTCTCATTGGCCACATTCTCATCGTAGCAGTAGATTTAAATGGGTCTATGAGTATTTTTGTATTGTTTTCTGTAGTTATAAGTATGCAAGAATGTCCTAACCATTTTATTCTCATCTATGCAACCTCTTTATCAGAATTTCAGCAAAATGTTTAAGATATATCTTCTGTATGTTCAAAATGCTCTTTCACTTTTTGTAAAAACTGGGCTCCAAGAGCACCATCGATAATTCTGTGGTCTATTGTAAGTGATAAAGTTCCTATTTTTGCTATCTTTTGTTCCCCTTCTTCTATTATTAGGGAATCTTTTATTCTATTTATTCCTAATATTGCAACTTGAGGTGGGTTAATAATAGGGGTGAAAGAATCAACACCAAACATTCCTAAATTTGTAACGGTAAAAGTAGCTCCTATTAAATCTTTTTCTTTTAACATACTATTTCGTGCTCTGGTTATTATGTCATTGTATTCTTCTATAAAAGTTTTTATATCTTTTTTATCCACTTCTCTTAAAACAGGTGTAATTAAACCATTTTGTGTATCAGTGGCAACAGCGATATTTATAGAATCATATATTACAACTTTTTCTCCATCAAAGGTAGCGTTCAACTCAGGCAAATCCCTCAGTGCATTTGCCAAAAGCTTTATCATAAGAATGGTAAGCGAAGGCTTTTCTTCAATTTTTTCCCGTAGACTAATTATGTTGTCCATTTTTATTTCCATGTTGAGAGTCACATGTATAGCCTGATTATAACTTTGATAAAGTCTTTTGGAAATAATTTTTCTTATACCTATCAACTTTTTTTCAGATTTTACTTTAGGATAAAATTTCTCTTTGATATATGATTGAATAATCTCCTGGCTTATTTCACCTTTTTCCTCTTTTAGCTTTTCAAGGTCTATATCGTACTGTTCAGCAATCTCTTTAAATTCGTCCATATAATTCACCTCTCCTTTTTAAAGTTATTAGTACATAGTTTAAAAAAATATTTTTAGCTCGAACTTTAATCAATCCTTTTTAAAAAAATCAATATAACATAATTTTACTCTTTTTACTTAGTTTTTTAAAATTTCATCTATGGAGATTAGATGCGCTAAGAAGCGATTACAATTGTTTATGGCTGTTTAGGGAATGAATTCTTACGTTTGCTCGTAATTGCTTAATCTTGTGATAAATTTCTCTTTTCATATTTTTAATTAATCTGTTATAATATTAGTAAAGAATTCAATATTAGTTTAAGGAGTTAGATAAGATGAGAAGAGGGTTGGTATGGAATTACAATGAAGTTAAATATTTGAAAGGTAAAGAAATTCAACAACAAGCTATGAAAATTGTCCGAAATGGCTTAGCTGATGGAATTATGATACTATTATCTCATCCACCAGTGTACACTATTGGAAGAGGAGGAGGATATGAAAATCTAAAAAAAAATGTCGATGAAATAAAAAAAATTGCGGAAATATATGAAGTAGAAAGAGGAGGAAATATCACTTTTCATGGCCCTGGGCAATTAGTTATCTATCCTATTCTTAATCTTAGAAAATGGCCTACTGATATTGGGCAGTTGGCTTATAATTTAGAGGAAATTATAATAAAAGTTTTAAAAGACTACAACATCATAGGAGAGAGAATTCCACATTCAAAATATAGAGGGGTATGGGTTGAAGATAAGAAAATCTGTGCAATGGGACTTTCGATTGATCATTTTATTACGTGGCATGGCTTAGCTTTCAACGTTAATACCGACCTGTCGTATTTTGAGAATATTGTTCCGTGTGGGATAAGAGAGTACGGTGTAACCTCTCTAGAAAAATTAGGTATAAAAGAAGATATTGAAGAGGTTAAAACAAAGGTTATTCAGAAAACAGAAGAAATATTTGATATTAAATTTACCTATGATAGGAGTGAAAATGATGAAGAATGCAGAATGGTTGAAAGTAAGTATTTCCACCGAAAAGTTTGAAGAAATTCGAGATTTTATTGAGGATTATTCACTTAATACAGTTTGCCAAAGCGCTGATTGCCCAAATATTGGGGAGTGTTTTGCTAAAAAAACCGCAACATTCATGATAATGGGTAATATATGTACTAGAGGATGCAGGTATTGTTCTGTACCAAAAGGTAAACCTTTACCTTTGGATAAGGATGAACCGAAAAGATTGGCTCAAGCGGTAGAAAAGTTGGGGTTGAAATTTGCAGTTGTTACTTCTGTTACCCGTGATGATTTGCCTGATGGAGGAGCGTCTCATTTTGCCCAAGTCATCAGCGAAATAAAAAAATTGCCTGGAAACGTTAAAGTAGAGGTTTTAGTTCCAGACTTTTTAGGGGTTGAAGAATCTATTAGAATCGTTGCTGAAGCATCTCCTGAAGTTTTTGGCCATAATATAGAAACTATCCCTGAGTTCTATTCAAGAATTAGACCCAAAGCTATTTATAAAAGGTCTTTGGATGTTTTGAGAAAAGCAAAAGAAATAAATCCCTCTTTAGTTACTAAATCAGGGATAATGTTAGGTTTTGGAGAACAAGAAGAAGATGTCGTAAAGGTTATGAAGGACTTAAGGGAAGTCGACTGCGATATAATGACCTTAGGTCAATATTTAAGGCCTTCTACGAAACAGGTTGAAGTTGTTGAATACGTTACCCCCGAAAAATTTAAAAGATATGAAGAAATTGGATATTCACTTGGGTTTAAATTTGTTGCATCTGGTCCGTTGGTAAGAAGCTCATATCGTGCTGAAGAGGCTTACTTAAAAGCTAAAGAAAATTAAAAAAGATCCCACCGAATCGGTGGGATTTTGATCATTTTTATTGTGGTTTATTGCTTAGAATTTTTTCAATTTCCTCCATGACGCTATCTGTAAGTTTTTCTTTTATCTCGGAAGCTTTTACATTTTCTTTCACTTGTTCTGGTCTACTTGCTCCAGTTATTACGGTACTAACGTTTGGATTTTTCAATATCCAGGCGAGGGCAAGCTGAGCCATCGTTGCACCTAAATCATTGGCTATTTTTGTCAATTTTCTGACCTTTTCGATATTTTCTTGAGATAATAGTCCGCCTTTTTCGAACTCGTTTCGTAAATTTTCAAATTTTGCAAGTCTACTATCTTGAGGAATTCCTTCGTTGTACTTTCCAGTTAATACCCCGCTGGCCAATGGACTCCACGTAGTTAATCCCAATCCATATTTATCATAAAGAGGTTTAAATTCTTTCTCAACTTTATTTCTAACAAACATGTTGTATTGAGGTTGTTCCATTGTGGGAGGGATAAGATTTCTTTTATCCGCTATTAGATAAGCTTCTTCCAGTTGCTCCGCACTCCACTCGGAAGTGCCCCAATAAAAAGCTAAGCCGTTTCTTATTATATAATCCATTGCGAATACTGTTTCTTCAATGGGCGTTGTAGGATCTGGTCTATGGCAAAATATAAGGTCGACATAATCAACTTGTAACCTTTTTAGAGAGTTCCATGTTCCTTCTAAAAGATGTTTCCTTGATACCCCTTTATCGTTTGGGCCTTTTCCACCCCAGAATATTTTTGTAGAAATTACTAGGTCTTCTCTTCTATACTCTTTTATTGCCATTCCCATTAAAGATTCAGAAAGCCCATTAGCATAGGCTTCTGCGTTGTCAAAAAAGTTAACGCCGTTTTCATAAGCTGTACGTAAACATGATTTGACCCCTTCTGTGTCTAATTGATTTCCAAAAGTTAACCAAGATCCAAATGAAATTTCACTTACTTTTATACCCGCTTTACCAAGATTGTTATATTGCATAATCTACCTCCTCTTTCTTCTTTAATTATACCCTATACTATTATACCATATCTTATTGTTAATTTTTCATTTTGCATTAGAAAGAAATATTTCTATAAACTTTTTATTTGCTTTTGTGTGTTGTTTTATTGTATAATTAATTTAATTAAAAATAAAGGGGGCACTTGAAATTAATTAGAGATATGAGTCGTAAATTTAAATTTAGCCTTTTAGAGAATAATTGTACAAATCCTTATCAAAACTTTCAAATTGAAGAAAATATTTTGAAGGAACCTCTCAATAGTGATGGTATTTTAATGCTATGGCAAAATACTCCTTGTGTAGTAATTGGTAGATTTCAGGAAGAGGCTTTAGAAATAAATATTGACTATCTAAATGGAAAAAATATTCCAATTATACGAAGATTAACAGCAGGTGGTACGGTTTATCATGATTTAGGGAATTTAAATGTTACTTTTTGCAAAAGAAAAGAGGATGTTTTATTCTCTAATTACTTTTTAGATGAAGCTAAGGGTATTATAGGAATCGTTGCCAAGATCCTCAAAAGCTTTATTGCACAGGATATAACTGTAGACGAAAGAAACAGTATATATATAGAAGGGAAAAAAATTTCTGGTTCAGCTGCTACTATTACGAATGAAAAATTTTTTCTTCATTTTAGTTTGCTTGTTAATTCTGACCTAGAAGAATTAAACAGGATTATCAAGTGGAAAGAAGAATATCCTAAAGAATCACCTAATTATATTAAAAGTATTCGTTCGCCAGTAGCAAATTTGATTGATTTTCGAAAAGATTTAGATATGGAAAAAGTAAAAGTACTCATAAAATCAGCTTTTAAAAATCATAATTTACTATAATTTAAAAAAGTCTGGCAATTAGCCAGACTTTAAACTTTTCAGCTTTCTATAAAACCTATGACTTCCTCTTCCTCAATTTCATCGTTATCTTTTTTCACAATTTTAAGCGTTCCTGAAGAAGGGGCAGTAATTCTAAGTGTTGTTTTTTCGATCATAACTTCACAGATTTCTTCGCCTTCTTTAACTTGATCCCCTTCATTTCTGTACCATCTTATAATAACTCCAGATTTTCCTTCTTCACTGATTTTTGGAACCTTAATTTCTACACTCATTTTTTCACCTACTTTATCATTTGTTTGCAAGTTGAGATGATTTTGTCAGCACTAGGCAAAGTAAATTGTTCCAGTACACGGCTGTATGGAATAGGTACATCAGGGAAAGCAATTCTTCTAGGAAGAGCCTTTAATTGATCTCCAATTTCTTCCGAGACCGAAGCTATTATTTCACCACTCATTCCATAACTCAAGTAATCTTCGTCAACCACTAATAATCTACCCGTTTTCTTGACTGATTCTACTACTGTTTTCTTGTCTAAAGGTACTAATGATCTTAAATCTATAATTTCCACATCTATTCCTTCATTTTCAAGTTCTTCTGCCGCTTTTTTAGCCTCATACAAAGTTTTTGCTACGCTAACCACAGTAATATCTTTACCTTCGCGAATTACTTTAGCTTGTCCAATAGGGATTGAGTAGGGTTCCTCGGGGACTTCTGTTGCTGCTTCTTCCGGAGAAGGCATCCAACCAATTCCTAAAAGTCCTTTATGGAAAAAGTACATTACTGGATTGTCATCCCTTATAGCCGAAATCATTAAACCTTTAGCATCATAAGCATTAGAAGGAATTACAACTTTCAAACCAGGAACATGCGCAAAAATAGAGTACAAAGTTTGTGAATGCTGTGCGGCATCGTTGTATCCTCCACCGATTGCGGTAGTTATCACTAAAGGAAGTTTCACGTTTCCATTGGACATATAATGAACTTTGGCAATATGGTTGTAAATTTGATCCATTGCGACACCAAAGAAATCTACAAACATTAATTCTGCAATAGGGCGCATTCCTTTTGAAGCTGCTCCCAAAGCTCCTCCAAAAAAAGCGGATTCACTAATTGGAGTATCTTTAATTCTTTCAGGACCAAATTTATCCAATAGACCAGTTGTTGCACCAAAAATGCCGCCGTACTTACCTACATCTTCTCCCATAACAAAAACAGAGGGATCTCTTTCCATTTCTTGTGCAATAGCTTCAGAAATGGCTCTATGCATTGGAAGTTTTCTGGCCATACTATTCACCTCCTGCAAACACGTTTTGTAGAGCTTCTTCTTTTTCGGGATATGGACTATTTCTCGCGAAATCGATTGCTTCATTGATTTCATCTGTTATATCTTTTTTAATCCCTTCTAATTGTTCTTGGGATACAATCCCTTTAGAAAGCAATTGGTTCTCTGCAAACAAAACAGGATCATTCTTTTTTGCTTCTTCTAAATCTTCTTTTGGACGATAAAGTTGAGGATCACCTTCAAAGTGGCCTCTTAAACGGTAAACTTTTACTTCTATAAGAGTGGGCCCTTCACCTCTTCTTGCTCTATCGATAGCTTCTTTTGCAACTTCATATACTGCCATAACATCTTTACCATCTATACTTACCCCAGGTATTCCATAGGCTTTGGCTCTTTCACTAATTTTACTAACCGAAGTGGATGCGTCTTTAGGAACAGAGATACCCCAAGAGTTATCCTCAATGACAAAGATTACAGGTAATTTCCATAATGATGCAAGATTCAATGATTCATGGAATGTGCCTTGATTTGCAGCACCTTCCCCTCCTACAGCAACCGATACATAATCTTTGCCTTGCATTTTTGCAGCTATACCAATACCTACACCTTGGGGAAAACTAGCACCTACAATACCACTACAGCTAAAACTGACATTTGGATCAAAAAGGTGCATATGCCCACCTTTACCTGCTGATAAGCCGGTAGCTTTACCAAAAATCTCTGCAGTCATCTTTTTAAGGTCTACTCCCTTAGCTATAGCAAAATTATGAGCTCTATGTGTTCCTACTACTCCGTCTTCTGGTTTTAAATGAGCACAAACACCAGCTGCTGATGATTCTTGCCCGGTAGAAAGGTGAAGTTCTCCTGGTATTGGCCCAGCAGAAATATCGAACAACGGGGACTTTCCTTCATAGTAAATTTTTGCTAGTGTTTCTTCGTAAGTTCTAATCTTGTACATAGTTCTATATAACTCTAATAGCAAGTTTTCTCCAGTTTCTGACATACTTTTCACCTCCTGATTAATTAATTTTGCACTGTTTTTGAAAATTCAAAAATACATTTTAAAATTAAAATATTATTTTTAAGCTTTATTTGCCTCTAATGTTCCTATACTTATACCCTGTACTATTATACCATATTTTTTTGTTAATTTTTCATTTCGTATTAGAACATATTAAAAATAAAAAAGAAATATTTTTAAAAACTTTCTATTTGCTTTTGAGTACTGTTTTATATTATAATTATTTTCAAGATAATTAAAATAGAGGGGGGAGAAATACCATGTCATTCAAAAGCATGAGAGGAAGGATAATTGTAATTATCGTTGTAATTTTTGTTTTATTTGGGGCAGCGATTTCTTTCAATATTTTTTCTTTGGTAAAGTCCAACGATGGTTTGGGTAGTTATAGAGGTTTATCTGATGCAACGAATCAAATCTCCGAAATAGAAAACGACTTTTTTGAAGCTGCTTTAGCCTTCAAAGACTATGTGATTAACTATGATGAACAAACAAAAGAAACTTTTACTCAAAATATCAACGCTGTTCAAAGTTTCTTTACAGATGAAACTACCGATTCTACACTTGTGCAAAACATAATCACTAAGATAGGAGAGTATGAAAGTAATTTTAATCAAATTGTTCAATTGAACGAAGAAAAAAATAGACTCGTAAATCAAGATTTTAAAGATATATCCAATGAATTACGTCAAAGTATTACCGACTTTAAAACCTTAGCCCAAGAAAATAATGTTTCAACCCTCGTTTTTTACGCTGATAGTTCACTTAATATATTGGATAATATAGATAATTTATCTTCCATGTATTTTTCATCCAAATCTCTTGGAGATAAAAACAATGTTTTAAATGCTTTTAATGAATTGGATTCCCAACTTTTGATTATGCAATATGGACTAACCTCGGACAAACTAACTGAAATGTTCAACAAGATGGAAGAGATGGTTGAACAATTCAAAGACACATTCAACCAAATAGTCACAGCGATAGAATCCCAGGAGCCTATAATCGGGCATATGGAACAAGCAAGAGTAGAGATACTCAACCTATTAGAAGAACAAAGAAATGAATTAAAGGTCCAACAAGACACGTTAGGTCCATCACTCATAGAAGAAAACAACAGGGCTATAACCTTGACAGCCGTTTTAACCATAGTAGCCTTCATAGTATCGATAATCATGGTTATCTATCTAATAAGGAGTATAACGAAACCACTGTTAGACTTCAAAAACAAGATAAACCAATTCAAAGAAGGAGACTTAACGGTAAACTTTGAAAGTAAAAGCAAAGACGAAATAGGACAGATGGCAAACGCTCTATCAGAAATGAGTAAAGAATTGAGAAGATCCATGGGGTCAATAAGGCAGGCATCAGACAAAGTAGAAAACGCATCAGAAAGTCTAACACGCTCATCACAAGAAAGTAGAAAGAACTCAGAAGAACTCAAAGACCAGATGGACAAGATACAAACAAGTACAGAAGAAACAGCAGGAAACGTAGAAGAAGTAACCTCAGGTGTAGACGAAGTGGCAAAGGCGGCACAAGGTGTATCCCAAGACGCGCAAAGATTAAGTGAAGAAGCAGATGAAACGAGTAAAGCTGCAGAAGAAGGAAGCAAAACGATAGAAAGAATAAGTCAAGCGGCGAAAGAAGCGGCAGAAAGGACAAAAGAAAGCCAAAAAGAAGAAGAAACACTCGCAAAAATTGCCAAGAA